>CAZNVL010000013.1:0-19049 GCA_964576565.1 uncultured Flavobacteriaceae bacterium
GCGCCTATTCCTCCTCCAAAATCCCATAGCCATTGGGATTTCAGTGACAAAACTATTAACAATAATAACAGAAATGTTAATCTTGTTTTCATAAAAATATGATTCTATTTTCCTGCAAAAGTAAGAAAAATTTTTTATACAAAAAAATGTCAAATAATAGTAGTTTATAATAGTATGCCGTATCTTTGCAAAAAAATAAAAATATGTATCCGGAAGCCATTGTAAAACCAATGAAAAATGAACTCATAACAAAGGGGTTTAAAGAAATACTTACTCCCGAAGATGCTGATAATGCAGTAAAATCAAAGGGCACTACTTTAATTGTAATTAATTCTGTTTGCGGATGTGCAGCAGGTTCGGCAAGACCGGGTGTTCTTTTAAGTTTAGTACACTCCAAAAAACCTCAACATCTGTATACAGTATTCGCCGGGGTTGATAAGGACGCCACAGCGCAAGTTAGAAAATATCTCTTGCCTTATCCACCATCTTCTCCAAGTATTGCTCTCTTCAAAGATGGAAAACTTATTCATTTTGTAGAGCGTCATCATATTGAAGGTAGAAGTGCCGAAATGTTAGCAGAACATCTGAAAGAAATTTACAATCAGTTTTGCTGAAAATAAATAGTTTTGTAAACACCCTATCCTTCCACCTCTTGCTGAAGTAAGAGTTAAATAGTATTTTTGTGTTTCCAAAGCGACGCTGTTGAAAAAGTTTGTTGTTTCATCATCTGTATATTTAAGTTTAGTTTCTATTATATATTTAAGTTTAGTTTCTATTATTTATTTTTTTATCAACTATACATTCAGAAATGCCCCTTGGGGTATTTATAAAAAATTTCATCAAATTTTTAATGATACAACGTATTATGATGTATGGATAATAGGATCATCAAGAGCAGAAACGGCCTTTGAAACCAATATTTTATCTCAAAAAACAAACTTAAAAATTTTTAATGCCGGCATTCACGGAGCAAAAACACAGCAAATTTTTTATGTCTTAAAACATATCCTTCAGCAACATCCTTCTCCCCAATTCATTCTCTTTGACCTTGATGTTCATAACCTTGAAGATATTGATACAATATTAAACATTGAGCAATTTGCACCTTTTTTATCCCATCAGGAATTGAGAAAAAATTTATCAAAAATAGATAACAGAATTACGTATGCTTATTATTTGCCGTTTTATGGAATAACATTTTATGGTTTAAGGGGGCTTTCCAAATCATTCAGAATTCTCAGCAACAATCCCGGCAGATATGATACTACTTTTCAAATCAGCGGATGTTATCATTCACACACCGACTATCAAAAAGACCATTACCCCGATACGACGCATCCATTTCAATTTCATTCCTTCAACTTAATGTATCTTGATTCTATTATATCCATTTGCCAAAAAAACAACATCCCTTTGTTAGCCACTATTTCACCGATTTATCAACCAGATTTTAATTTAAAAAACGCTGCTAAATTCATTCAACAATACCTGCAAGAAAAAAAAATTAAGTGTTTAGATTTTACCAACATCCCTGATTTATCCAACAACATTTTTTATTTTTCAGATAAGTATCACTTAAAATTTGAAGGCAGTGTGTTGTTTACCAATATTGTTTTAGATTCCTTGAAACAACATTTACCCAAAACAATGACAGATAACTTGAAAAGATAAACCACTACCATTTTTTCATTACAACATTTAAAAATTCCTTACCTTTGCTTTTCGCTTATTATGTTTTATGGAAATGAATGCTTCACAATATATTGTCTCTGCCCGAAAGTACAGACCCCAAACGTTTGATACGATTGTCGGACAAGAACACGTTACCAATACACTTAAAAACGCTATATTAAATCAACAAATTGCTCAGGCCTATTTATTCTTTGGTCCTCGTGGTGTTGGTAAAACAACTTGTGCACGGGTTTTTGCCAAAACCATTAATTGCTTAAATCTTCAACCGAATGGCGAAGCATGCAACGAATGCACTTCCTGTAAATCCTTTAATTCCAACACTTCTTTCAACATCTATGAATTGGACGCTGCTTCCAACAACTCTGTAGAAGACATTCGTCAACTCATTGATCAGGTGCGCTATCCACCTCAAATCGGTAAATACAAAGTATACATCATTGACGAAGTGCACATGCTTTCTACAGCCGCTTTCAACGCCTTTTTGAAAACACTGGAAGAACCTCCTCCTTACGCCAAATTTATTCTGGCCACTACTGAGAAAAACAAAGTATTACCTACCATTCTTTCCCGTTGTCAGGTGTTTAATTTCAATCGCATTAAAACAGAAGATATTGTCCGATATTTGGAACGTATTGCCGCCAAAGAAAATCATCAATATGAGCCCGAAGCCATTCGTATCATTGCTCAAAAAGCCGATGGTGGCTTACGCGATGCCTGCAGTATTTACGACCAAATGGCGGCCTTTACGCAGGGCAACATCACTACACAGGCCGTGATTGAAAACCTGCATGTATTGGATTACAACTTCTATTTTCAGGTAACAGATGCCTTTCTCAACAAAGATTTCTCAACCATTCTGACGCTATTAGACCATGTCCTTGCTAAAGGATTTGATGCTCAAAATATACTAGTCGGCATGATAGATCATCTGCGGTATTTGCTTTTGGCCAAAGACCCTCAAACAATTATTCTTTTAGATCTTTCGGATAGTGCCAAAAATCTGATTTTAGAACAAAGTAAAAAATGCAGTGAAAAATTTTTATTAAACGCATTAAGCCTCTTAAATAAAGCCGATGTCAATTTCCGTTCTTCCCGCCATCAACGATTGCATTTAGAAATTCATTTTCTGCAAATAGCCAATCTCTTACAAACAATAACAGAAACAGAAAAAAAAAACATAACGAGTGATTGGGACACCAATTCTGTATCTTCTTCCAATATACCTTCCACATCTGTTACTTCCTCTTCCAGTACGACTAGAAAAATAGTAAAAGTATCTGATAAACCATTGCTGAACGAAGTCGTAGTGAAAACGACTGCTTCCCTGAAAGAAATTAATGCACTTTTGCAATCCGCTCATCAACAGATTTCTGTAAATGTTACAGAAGCAAAGCACGAAAAAAAAATTGATTCTTCTGATATTACAGACAATAATAATGAAACACAGCCAGTCGAAAATTATACAGCCACTTTAACGGCAAAAACCGATGAACTAAAAGAACAAAAACAGGAATATCAGATAAATACTGACCGGAAAAATGAGCCGACTATCCATTCGTCCACTACTCATACTATGACCGAAACAAAAAGCATCACTCAAAAAAGATACGATTATCTTTTATCTAAAAACCCATTGATTGAAGAATTAAAAATCAAATTAAATATTGAATTTAAGTAAATTCCAATTATGAAAAAACATCTCATTTCTTTTAGTTTTTTACTCAGCTTATCTCTATCTGCCCAACAAGCTGCGAAAGTAAAAGGTATTCCGGGCTCTATTCACAGGACGATGCAACAAATCCAGAAATCCTTTGAAAATATCTTTAAGTATGACTCGATACCCGGCGATCCTTTTCACACGCGTATTTATACCTTCCCTAATGGCTTAAAAGTGTATCTCTCGCCGTACCATGTTCAACCTAAAATTTTTACCATGATTGCTGTAAAGGCCGGCAGCAAGTACGATCCATCTGATGCCACCGGATTAGCACACTATCTGGAACACATGCTCTTTAAAGGAACCGATCAGTATGGCACAAAAGATTATGCATCTGAAAAGCCACTTTTAGATACGATTGAAGTACTTTTTGAAAAATACAGACAAACAAAAGATGAAACTTTAAGAAAAACAATCTACCATCAGATTGATAGCATCTCTCTCATAGCTTCCCGGTACGCTATTGCCAATGAATACGATAAAATGACAGCAGCCATTGGTGCACAAAATACCAATGCATTTACTTCAGAAGATGAAACATTTTACGTAAATGAAATTCCTTCCAATCAGGTAGACAATTGGTTAGACATAGAAGCAGAACGGTTCAGAAATCCTGTTTTCAGAATATTTCACACGGAGTTAGAAGCAGTGTATGAAGAAAAAAACAGATCCTTAGATAGTGATGAGAATCAGATGTACGAAGCATTTTTCAAAGAAATATTTCCCAATCACCCGTATGGGACACAAACTACTATCGGCACTGTAGAACATCTTAAAAATCCATCTTTAAGAGAAATAAAAAAATATTACGAAACATTTTATGTGCCTAACAACATGGCTATTATCATGGCCGGTGATTTTAATCCAGATTCTGTTATCCGAAAAATTTTTGTTCGCTTTGCTGCAAAACCTTCCAAGCCGGTTCCCTCTTTTCAGTTTTCATCGCCTAATCTCACTCAAAGAATTCAAAAGACCATTTATGGCCCAAAATCTGATATGCTGCTGATGGGATGGAAAACAGACGGTGCGGCTTCCAGAGATAAATTATTTTTGTCATTAATCACCAGTATTTTGTTTAATAATAAATCCGGACTACTGGATGTCAATGTAAATGGCAAACAAAAAGTACTTCGGTCCAGTGCAGAGAATTATGCTATGAAAGATTATAGCGTTTTAATGTTATTAGCTGAACCAAAAGAAAATCAAACATTAGAAGAAGTTGAGAAAATTTTGTTGGATGAAATTCATAAATTACAAAAAGGAGAATTTGATGATCAATTGATTAAAGACATTATCACCAACAAAAAACTTGAGCTTCAGTTAATCGTTGAAAATAACATTGGGCGTGCATACAATCTATTGTTTTCCTTTACAAGAGATATTCCTTTACAACACATCGTTCACGAAATTAACGAACTAAAAAAGATAACAAAAGAAGATATTATGCATTTTGCACAACAATACTTCAGAGATAATAATTATGTAGTTATTTACAAAAAAACAGGAGAAAATAACGCAGTGAAAGTAACAAAGCCCGCCATTACACCAGTAGAATTAGACAGAAACAACACTTCTCTTTTTGCTCAAAAAATCATGGAACATAAACCGGCTCCTATATCCCCTCAATTTATTGACTTTAAAAAAGACCTTCAATCATTTACTATTACTACGAACTCTGCTCCGTCCAGAACATTAGAACTTTTGTGTCATTCTAACAAAGAAAATGAACTTTTTGAACTGACCTATTATTTTAACCTCAATGACACCGTGCTTAAAAAGTATGATGTATTGTTTAAATATTTAAATAATTTTCCTGCCACGAAAAATTTATCTACAGAACAATTTCTGAAAAAACTGTATCAATTGGCCTGCAGTATTGACTGGAACATCTCAAAATCAAATAATGTGGCGTACCTCACCGTGTCCGGATTAAATGAAAATATACAGGAAGCGATGCTGCTTGCAGAAGAGATGCTTAATAACCCAAGCATCCATCCGCAAATGTTTCAGGAGTTTATCAAAGATTACATCACCGAAAGAGAAAATAATAAAAAAGATAAAAATCTTATTTTAACGCATTTACAATACTATGCCATCTATGGTGAAAAAAATATGCTGAACAATGTGCTTAATAATGATGAATTAAAAACAATCACGGCTTCAGAATTGGAACGTTTGCTAAAAGATTTAAGTGCCTTTCCTCATTCTATTCTTTATTATGGTCCATCAAAACCAAAAGACCTTATTACACTCCTGAAAACCAATCATAAACTATCTTCTCATACAATTCCCCTTACACCATCTAAAATCTATTCTACTGAATTATTGACAAAAGGTAAAACTATTTTTTATGTGCCGTATACGATGCAACAAGCCGAATTTAAAATTCTGAGTAAAATAGCTGAGTTTGATGCACGGCTTATTCCTGAAATTTCATTATTTAATGACTATTTTGGTGGGAATATGAGTGGTGTTGTCTTTCAGGAAATCCGTGAATCAAAAGCACTGGCTTATTCCGCACACTCTTTTATTTCAACCCCTCCGAATAAATACTATCCTTTTATTAGTACTTCTTACATAGGCACGCAGGCCGATAAATTAGCCGATGCCTTGCCGGCTATTTATTCTTTATTGGACTCATTGCCTTACAATACTTCTTCTTTTCAGTCCGCTAAGGAGGGCGTTATTCAACAAATTCGCTCCCAACGCATTATCAAAACAGAACTGTTATTTGAATATCTAAAAGCAAAACAATTAGGTATTCATTACGATATTCGGAAAGATGTATTTGAACGCGTACAAAAAATGAATTTCAAAGATCTAGAACAATTTCAACATCAATACATTCGTAAAAAACCCAGAAACATTGCCATTATTGGCGATGAGAGTAAACTAAATTTTGATGTTTTAAAACAATACGGAAATATCCAAAAAGTATCTCTCAAAGCCATCTTTGGTTATTAATGATAATGAACTGGTACACGCTTTTACCTTTAATGATTTTATGCTCTGCATTTTTTAAAATGGGAATGCCTGCTATTGTAATTTACTTTCGCTTTGATTTTTTCTATTCTTTTGTTTTTGTTGTAGGATCTGGCTTTGCAGGGAGTATTATTTACACGTATTTTAGTTATTATATTATAGAGTGGTGGAAAAAAATAAAACAAAAATGGTTGAAGCAAAAAGACAAGATGTTTACTCCACAAAGCAGAAAAATTATTAAAATAAAAAATAAATTTGGACTATTCGGTATTGCTTTATTAGCTCCTGTATTATTATCTATTCCATTAGGAACATTTTTAGGTGAACGATTTTTTAAAGATAAAAGTAAAGTTATTCTTTATCACTGTGCTTCTGTCTTATTCTGGTTTTTAATACTTTACATATTAATGAAGTTTTTTTACTTACAGCTAAAAGGTATTTTGTTTTAAACAATCACTTTTTATTCTATCCAAAAATCAGAAGCATTAATGCCTGCTTTAAAGCTGTGTATGAGCTGAGCGTTCGCATCATACCGGTAAATAGTAGAATTTTGAATATAATCCATAGCATCGCTCACATAAAGATGGTCGTCAAAATAACTCCACGCCATTGAATAAAAATTCCGGCCGTTACTGGAAATAAAATATTGAGAGGGTAGTGTATTATCATTGATGCTCATTTTATAAATGTCTTTGTTGATAAAAAATAAATTTTCCCGTTTGCTATCTATAATTAAATGATGCGGCGAATCATTAGCAGTAAAATTAATTTGTTTTTCTATTTGGTGAGACACTGGATTTATTCTGTACAAATGGGCTACTTGGTTGGAAGCATGATCGCCCTGCGTTAAAACCCATAATTTCTCGTTTTTATCCAGCACTATTCCACTAGCGTATTTTCCAACATAGATGCTGTCGGTAATCTGGTCGCTCAAAACATCAATACTATAAACATAATTTTTATACAAATTGGTAACAAATACTTTGTTGTAAAACTGTACCATTCTTTCGGTCCAACCAGCACAAGGAATATACGATGTGATGGAGTGAGTGCTTAAATTCACTACCGCTATTTTATTGGCATACAAATCACTCACATATCCTTTGCTAAAAGATACCGGCAAAATATATCGTGGTGATAAGAATCCATACATAGTTTGTTTTACTTTAAAGTCCTCTGCATTTACAATTACTACTTTACCGGAATTATTGATGACCAGATAAAATGTGTTTCCGATTTTATAGATACTCTGACACACATCCCCTAATGTGTACCCCGGATTTTGCACCTGAAATATATTGGAAATAAGATCCTTGCTTTCCGGATTATAAAACGTTACAGACGCATTATTATACATAAAATTACCTTCATTGGTGATATACACTTTATGCGAACCGCTTATGCTTACATTATATTGTGGTGTGCTTATGCTGGGCTTGTCTTTGATACAAGACATTAAAATAATCCCGCTGCTTAATAGGATAAGGTAATTTTTCATCATTGTTTCAACATTTTAATCGTTCTCTTTTTATCTTCTGCTTGAAAGATAGCATAGTAAGCCCCCTGTGGGATATTGGATAAATTTATACGTTCATCCTTATCTGATAAAATTGTATTCAGTAAAACTTCACCATTTGTGTTTACGATACTTAGTTGCAGGGGCTTATTTATATTCTTTGTAATAAAAATTTTGTCAATAAAGGGATTAGGATACACTTGAAGATTGAAAGGATTGTTGAAATCTAAAATACCGTTGGTTTGTTGGTGAATGACTCCCACCGCATCTAAATCAAATCCGCCAGAGGCAAAAGCCGTTGGGTAAGGGTCATTGATAATATTCCCGTTTTTGTCAAATGTCCCCAATGCCGGATTGATACTCCCAACAACATCTATGATTTTAATATGTGTAATAGAATAAATATCTAAGCCCGGAATACCCGATAATTCCTGTAAGTCAAAAGGTGTGCCATAATTCACCAGATATTTGCCGGCAAGATTGTTTATTTTTTTACAATCCATACTAGCCGCATTATCGTATTGTACAGATGTTTGTAAGTAACTTTCAGCAGGAAAACGAAAAAAATGAACACCATCACTGCTGACCTCTACAAAAGCCAGTTCTAAAAATGTGCCGTTGAAAGAATTTTCAAACACAGCAAAATCCCAGCCGGGTCCATCTGTGATTGGAACAGAAAACGTAAGAATGGCGTATCCGCCATCTCCTAAACTTACTACCCCTGTGCCGTCTGCTTTACCAATGGCTTTGGTGCTATCTCCAACGCTTGCATAACCTAAAGACGGATTGGCAATATCCTGATAGCCCCTGTAAATTTTACACTCTTTAGCCCAAGCCACCAACACACTACTGTCTTTATGAATAGCCGTTGTGGAAGCATCTCCCACAGGTCCGGCAAATTGCCCCAAGACCTGTGAGAAAATACTACCCAGACCCAACAATAGAAACGTTCTCATTGTTTAATAATCAAATGTTTTTCAGTGCTGTTATTATTTTCAATCAACATCAGATAGGAACCTTTCTCGTATTGTTCAAAGTTCAAAATCATTGGAGCATTGGTTGTTGAATCGAATTCGTATGCTGCAATAGCTTGGCCAAGCATATTAAAGAGTTGTACTTTATAATTCCCTTTTTGTGAAACCTGAATAGAGAGTTTATCTTTTACCGGATTAGGAAATACACGGCTATTTAAATCGGATAATGAATGAATGCCTGCTGTCCCGGAAGTGGTAAAATTATCAATACTAAAATAAGTGGGCGTATTGATACCATAAGGGCCTACATCCGATGAATACATAAAAAACTGAATACTGTCCACAGTACCCAAACTGCTGCAATCTACCCATTGCCAGTTCCAGACAATATAATCTAAACTATTATTAGAAAAGCGATAGTCCGCTAAATAAAATTCTACACTATCATTCAGCATACTACCGTTTTTGTATCCTTTAATAGTAACTTTAAACCAATCCGGATAGGATCCTTGCGGACAATTACATCCAGTGCCGGTGGTGTCTCCAAAAGCACGGGAAAACATATTGCCGTATTTCATTACTTTGGCAGCATAAGTGGTGTTGGTAATATAAAAGCCATCTACTATCTGATAAGGCGATTTCAAAACAATGGTTGAAAAATTTTGCCCGGTAACATAATAGTTGGAGTTGTTGTAACCTTTGTAGGCAATACATCCATAAAGGTTGGTGTAATTACCGTTAGTAGAGTCATTGACATTAGTATAAGCCATTCCTTCGCTCCAATAATTATAAGTATTGTCCCAATTGTAGCGGAAAATAGCATTAGTGGTTTGCCAATCTGCCCCTGTTGTGTCTTTGTAAAAAGAATTGGCAGGAAGGGATAAACTTTCAAATGTTTCTGTGAATGTTTGTGCGTGTGTGTGGATAGTGAAAGCACACATCAGTGCTGCTGTTGTGAGGACTTGTTTTTTCATAGTTTTAGGTTTTGAGTTATGAGTGTTGAGTTTTTAGTTTTTAGTTGTGAGTGTTGAATTGAATTTGAATAAAATAATTTCTTCCTGGCATAGGCCGTTGTGCTATTATCATGTATTTTTGATTAAAAAGATTATTTATTCCTAAGGATATGTGCAGAGAAAATTTTTTGAAATTAAAATGGTAGCCGATAATGATATTATTGACAGAATAAGGATTTAACCATTGTAAATTATCGGACGAAATAAATCGGTATCCTACATATTGAAATAAATACACAGTATAAAAGTTTTTGAGGATCAATTGCCAACTGCTGTTTATAGTGTAACGTGGTGTATAAATCAATTGCTTACCGATGGAAGCGTCATTGTTTATTTTTGATTTCTCTGTTGTGGATAGGATGTAAGCAGAGTTTACTGTCCATTTTATTTTTCCTTTTTTTAGATGAAGCAAATAGTAGTTATTGGTTTCTGTGCCTCGGCTCCATACTTGTGCGATATTTGCAGGAGTGGGCTGTCCGCTTCCGCCGGGTAACCAGATTATCCAATCGTTTGTAATTTTGTTGAACGCAGTGAGTTCACTGGCCATTTCGGAATGTAATTTAGTCAGAAGTAATTTTACAACAATTCCTCCTTCATAATGATACCCTTTTTCCGGATTCAGATGAACGTCCCCACTGTTTTTCCAATATAAATCATTCAAAGTAGGCAACCGATAGAAAAAGGAAGATTGTGCTTTTAATGCCAGCATACTATTTAATTGATACTCTGCCCCGACATTTCCAGTAAATGGAATATCCGTGCGAATATTCGCCCATTCTTTACGAACAATAGCATTTAAGTAGATATGTTGATAGTGCTTGCTGATGCCTATAAACACAGCATGTCTTACGAATTCCTGATTTTTTGCATAATTATTAGTGATGGCATAATTATAAATCCACTGATGTCCGCCCATAATCTGCAGATGATTTTTTAGTTCTTTATGAATAACTTCTTCTGTTTGAAACGAATGAACAAGGTTTCTTGAAAAAATTCTGGCAACACTGTCTGTGTAATTTATTTTATCAAAAAGGTAAGCCAGTTTAATTCCTGCTTTCCAGTTATTTTTAGAATACAAATAGTCCATCACGTTTCTGAAAGTTTCATCCTGTTGTTGAGCGGCATATAGATTATTAAAATAATTATTGGGCAAATTTCTAAACCCATTGTGATACCAGGAATGCACCTGTATTTTTTGATGTTGATTTATAGGTAATTGAATGCCACCTGAAATACCTTTGTTTGTATAGGAAGCATTTTTTAAGTGTAGAGTATCATTGATAATATAATTATTGTCAGATTGATTCCAATAACTATTGATGTATGTTTTTATTTTTGAAACATTAAAATATGTTTTTACCAATCCTTGATGTGTATTAAAACTTCCGTAACGATAGCTAAGCTGAGCATGGTTTTGTTTATCAAATGTGTTATTCAGTTGAACAGCACCATTGATGGCGCCACTGCCCCATAAAGAAGACGATGCTCCGTATTCTATCTGCACAGCATCAAACAAGCCGGTATTCCATTGAGAAAAATCTGATTGACCGAGCATCGGATGAGCAATGTTTATACCATTCCATAGAACCATTGTTTGTTGTGCGTTGCCTCCCCTTGCAGATACAGAACTAATACTACCCGGTCCATAATTTCTGACAAAAACGGATGATTGGTAGTTGAGCACATCTCCAAGTGAATTGACGCAGAGAGTTCTCAATATCAAACTATCCGTTGAATCTATTTTTTTTCCGGCTTGAAAGGTTTTCTTCTTCACATCGGTGGAAGTGGCAAAAACAGGTACGCTTTCAAGACGAATAGTATCTTGAATGTTTTGTGCCTTTGTAACGTTTACGAGACAAAACAGGGAGATGAGTTGTATTTGTTTTTTTAATAGCATTTGTGCAAATGAAAATAGTGTTTATTCATTTGCAGCATTACGGGAAAGTCGCTACTTGTCAATTTAGATAAGGCGCTGGCTTTTGTTCCCGAAAGCCGCTTTTTCAGATGCTTAAACGGGCAGGTCTTCCGGCTTGTTCCGCTTTGCTCCACCTTCGCATTCTTCTGGTTCATCGGAAGAACACTGGTACAAAACAACGAGCAAAGCATTTTATGGAACTTACGGCTGCGGGCACAGCTCAGGAGTTTCACCTGATTCCCTTTTCATCTCTTTTGGAGAACCCTTTAAGCAGGTGCAAAGATAAGGATTTTTTTGATGATGTGTTGATTGAAAAATTTTTGACTTTATATCTCAGATTCAATAAAAGCAATCTAATCTGTGTAACCCTTCCATCCGTTTCTTTTTACACTTTCTTTAATTTTCCAAAAATGCCTAATGGTAAGGCATAGCCGGTGGCAGATGAAATAAACAATTCGCCGTATCTTAAATCAGAATGATGTTTTTCCGCAAAATCTTTCAATAAATTTCTCACTATTAAAGCCGACAATCCGAGAGAATAAGTATTCAGAATTAACAGGTGTTTTTGCGGATCCAATAGTTGTAATACATTCTCTACGAGTTCATGAATTAATTCTTCTAATTGCCAACGTTCACCTTTCGGTCCATGTCCATAAGCGGGGGGATCTAAAACAATACATTGGTATAAAGCATTTTTCTTTACTTGTTTTTTTACAAAGCTCATGGCATCTTCCACAATCCATCGAACGGTGGTAATATCGTTGAGTTGTGCGTTTTCATTTGCCCAACTCACAATTTGCTTGACACTATCAATGTGTGTTACTTTTGCTCCTGCCAGAGCACCGGCAATGGAAGCGGCACCTGTGTAGGCAAACAGATTGAGTAGGTGTGCCTGCGGAATAGTTTTCAGTGATAAATAAATATCCTTCCAGTTGACCGATTGTTCAGGGAAAACGCCAACGTGTTTGAATCCGGTTAAACTTAATTTTAGATGTAATGAACAAGCAATATCTAAGGGAAACTGAAAAAGCCATTTATCGGGCATGTTCTTATACTTTTGCCAGATACCGCTGTTACTGCCTTTTTGGATGAATTCTACATGTGCCAAAGATTTCCATTGGTGATCTGACCATTTAGGTTTCCACAATGCTTGTGGCTCCGGGCGAATGAGAATATATTTTCCAAAGCGTTCTAATTTTTTATAATTTCCAACATCTATTAACTCGTACTCTTTCCAGTGGGGAACTTCAATGGTTTGTATCATGGTAATTGATAAAAAAATTTTAGGTATAGGAGCGTTTTAGAGAAAAAAAAAATAAAAGTGGGGATAAATTTACAGCAGAGTTTCTTGTCAAACTAATTTTCTTGAAAGTTTTGTCAAATGGTTTGTCTTTGGATTGCTGAAATGTTTTTAATAAACTAATGCCCCGAGTTTACAACGTTATTTGGTATAAAATAAAATACAAAAACAACCATTGATGCAAATTAATACCATCTTCGTTAATCTTCCTGTAAGAGATATTGCAAAGACAAGAGCATTCTGGACAAAATTGGGCTTCTCGTTCAATGAACAGTTTTCAGATGAAAATGCTCTATGTCTGATTCTGAATGAAGGAAAAATATATGCAATGCTTATTGCTTACGATTTCTTTAAAACATTTACTAACCGAGCTATTGCTGACAACAGTACCACGCAAGTATTGCTGGCTATACAAGTAAATAGCAGAGAACAGGTGGATTGTATTGTCCGACTTGCTCTTGAGAGCGGGGGCAGTCGCTACAAAGAACCTGTCGATCATGGCTGGATGTACTACGATTCTTTTGCAGATCCTGACGGACACCAATGGGAAATTATGTACTCAGATCCTACTAAAATACAACAATAAAAAAATAATTATGGCTTTTGAAAAAATTACAATTAAAGTGATTGTTTTGGCAGGCATCCAAAAAGTTTGGAACTACTACACACAACCTGAACATATCACCCAATGGAACTTTGCTTTAGATACCTGGCATTGTCCAAGAGCAACAAACGATATGCGTGTGGGTGGACATTATGTAGCAAGAATGGAAGCAAAAGATGGTAGTTTTGGTTTTGATTTTGAAGCAATTTATACAGCAATTAATGAAGGAGAAAGTTTTACTTATGAGTTTGGCGGGCGGTTTGCCACTGTAAGTTTTAAGGAAATAAAAAAAGGTCAAACAGAAGTAACCGTATCATTTGACCCGGAAACGGAAAATCCTATTGAAGTGCAAAGACAAGGTTGGCAGGCGATATTGAATAATTTTAAAAAATACGCAGAAACAAACTGATAAAAAAACTGAGTACTATTCCTGATAAACCAAGATAAGAAGTATTTTAATAAAGTATAAAACCTGTAAATTGAACCTAAAGAATAAAAAAGAATAGAAAGAGATTAGTTTTTCAACAGATTTTCACTTTGAAAGATAGATAGTCAGAATCTATGAATCTTATTTCTTCTTGCCTTTTGGGGGATGTTCTTTAATCTGAACTTTTACACCGGAAGGATTGCTGTGAATTTTAACCTGCGTGCCACCCGGATTGTTTTTAATTTGTACATTCGAAACCGGCGCCGGGGTTTCTTTCACTTTCACCTGTGTTTTCCCGCTTTTACCGTTGGTTTGAATTTTTACATTCTGGGATTGTATAGTTAAATACCCCAAAAAAATACTTCCAATCATCCAAACAATTTTTCTCATAAAGATATTTTTTTATTTCTTTATACGAAACCTGTTCGAATTGGTTATTTTGAATATTTTTTTCTTTCCATTACTTTTAATGCAGCTTCTACAATATCCGGAACATCTAAGTGATATTTTTTCATTAACTCCTCCGGCTTTCCGCTTTCACCAAAACTATCGTTCACGGCTACAAACTCTTGTGGAACGGGATATGCCGTTGATAAATAACCAGCAATACTTTCGCCCATTCCGCCCCATTTATTATGCTCTTCGGCACTGACTACACAGCCCGTCTTCTTCACTGATTGTAAAATACTTTCGGTATCCAACGGCTTTATGGTATGAATGTTGATAACTTCCGCTTCAATGTTTTGTTCTTTCAGTATTTCCGCTGCCTGCAAGGCCTTATATACTAAATGACCGGTCGCAAAAATGGAAACGTCTTTACCTTCTATCAATAATTTTGCTTTTCCGATGATAAATGGCTCGTCAGGTGGTGTAAAATTTGGCACAGCCGGCCTTCCGAAACGTAAATACACTGGTCCAACGTGTTTAACAATAGCTTTGACTGCATTCTTCGTTTGATTAAAATCACAGGTATTAATCACTGTCATTCCCGGCAGCATCTTCATCAAACCAATATCTTCTAAAATCTGATGTGTGGCACCATCTTCGCCGAGCGTAAGGCCAGCGTGAGAAGCACAAATTTTTACATTCTTACCGGAATAAGCAATGGACTGACGAATTTGATCGTACACTCTGCCTGTGCTGAAATTAGCAAAAGTCCCTGTAAATGGTATTTTTCCACCGATGGTCAAGCCCGCCGCAATACCCATCATATTGGCTTCGGCAATCCCTACCTGAAAAAAACGCTCCGGAAATGCTTTGGCAAAGGCATCCATCTTTAAGGAGTCGGTGAGGTCCGCACAAAGTGCTACAACATTGGGATTTTCTCGTCCTACTTCCAATAACCCTTCTCCAAAGCCAGCACGTGTTTCTTTTTTTTCTGAAAAATTAAACTGCATAACAATCATATAATCACGCACAAAAGTACATAATAATTTGACAGATTGATGATTGTAAAAGCCAATGATTATCACATAAAATTTCATTGCTTACCTTTGCAAGTTCTTTATGTTTTTGTGGTCCAAAAAATATATTCAATTTTCAATCATTGGTATAATTTACTTTTTTCACTCTTTTTATTGCTTACCCCCTAAAAATCCCATTCGTTACTCAAAATTCAACACAGCCATTTTATTACAACGATATTATTACAACACTTTTCATTCACAAAATTTGAAATCAGGTATTTCTTTTTTAGTGGCTTATCATCAGGAATTTGCACTGCATAAAATGAAACAAAAAAATTTTGTAAGTATTGGTATAGAATATTCTTATCGCTCTTTTTCCTTTCAGTCGTATTATTTTACACAAGATACTTTTAGAGTATATGATGGAAAAATGAATTATACTTATCAGGTAAAAGCACAGGAATGCAACATTCCGATTTTATACAAACACAATTTTTCTAATGAGACCAACGATGTGCACGGTGTGTTTGTTACCTTAGGTTATGTCTACCGGATAAATTTGCCTACAAATATTCTTGTTAATCGAGATGGACGAAGTATTGAAGAAACTACATTACGCCCCACTTTCAAAATACCAGTATTATCTGCTTATGCCAACTCTTATGCTCAATTTAGCATTGGTTATCAAAATAATAATCCGAATGGAAAAATGAAAATGTACATTGAAGGCATTGTCCGATACGGATTTTCTCCGATAATGATAAAAACAAATTTTAGTGCCAGTAATCTGTTTTTTGGAAATTATTTTATTGGTATTAATGTGGGCTTCAAATGGAGAAGATAATTTTACTTTCTACCTTTGCAAAAATTTAATGCAGTGAAAAAAAATAAAAAAAACATCCTTCTCTGTGCTGCCACTACAAACGAAATACAAGGAGTTATTCATTATTTGAAAAAAAAATATCCTGTTGAAAAAATTTATCAAAACTTTTTCAAAGCCGCGTCTAATAAATACACTGTTTATATTTTAATTGCCGGTGTAGGAATGGTAAATACAGCGTTTTATCTTGGAAAAATAAGTAACTATACATTTGATTTTGCTATTAATGCTGGAATTGCCGGATCATTTGATAATTCCATAAAACTTGGTCAACTCGTTGTAGTCAAAGAAGAAATTTTTTCAGAACTAGGAGCAGAAGATGGAAAATTATTTTTAAAACTTTCTGAACTAGATCTTGGCAATGAAAAAGTCGTTCCCAAAAAATTATTCATACCACGTTTTTTTCAATCTTTTCAGCAAGTATCGGGCATTACAGTGAATACTGTTCACGGGAATCTTCAAAGTATTCAAAAAGTCAGAAAATTATTTCACCCACAAATTGAAACTATGGAAGGAGCGGCTTTTTATTTTGCTTGTAATATGAATCATTGGAAATGCCTGCAAATCCGTTCTATCAGTAATTATATTGAAAAAAGAAATAAAAACAAATGGAATATTCCTTTAGCGATTAATCAATTAAACAACACACTCATTCAATATCTTCAACTATGATGAAAAAAATCATCCACATAGCTTTTTCACCTTGTCCCAACGATTGTTTTATTTTTGATGCCCTAATACATAAAAAAGTTGACACTCGTCAATATGAATTCATTCCCGTAATAGAAGATGTTGAACATCTGAACCAACGGGCATTAAAAGGAGAAATAGAAATAACGAAACTCAGTTATCACGCTTATTTGTTTTGCAAAGACAAATATGTTTATCTGAATAGCGGAAGTGCTCTTGGCTTTGGTTGTGGTCCATTATTGATTACGCATTCTGCATCCATTGCCAGAAACTTTTCAAACCCGTCTTTCAGAGCCACACTGCGCACCTTAATTCCCGGTGAACTGACTACTGCCCATCTTTTATTAAGAAAATTTTTTCCGGAAATAAAACATAAAACTTCAGTTCTATTTTCTGAAATTGAACACTTATTGTTGAATAAACAATACGATGCCGGTCTTATCATTCACGAAAATCGGTTTACTTACGCACAAAAAGGATTAATTAAACTTGTGGACTTAGGAGAATTATGGGAACAACAAACACACTTGCCCATTCCATTAGGCGGTATTATGGCAAAAAAAACATTAGGCGAAAAGACGATTCGTGAAATAGACGCTTTAATACAAGAAAGTGTAAAATATGCTTTTGAACATCCGAATGATGTTATGACCTTTGTAAAACAACACGCTCAGGAAATGGATGAGCCCGTTATACAACAACATATACAACTTTATGTCAATCAATACACTATTGATTTAGGAGAAAAAGGCAAAAAAGCAGTAGAGTATTTTTGTAATACATCAGTGTAATACAATTAAGAGTCCTCTTCTGTTACTTCCACTTCCACAATCGGTGAAAAAAGATATTTTTTATTAGTTGAAATCTGAAGACACATGATTCTTTTCCGCAACATTGAAATTCGTTGGTATTCCTTGCCTTCAAAGATAAACTTCTGACCATCGGAAAGATATTCCAATAATACGACATTTTCTTTTGTGTCATAATTCATCAACACTTTATATAATTCAACATCGGCATTGGCAGAAGCAAGTGGATTTTGAAGGTGCTTTCTTAAAACATACAATACATCTACCGGAAAAATATCCGTACTTAAAAAATCCTGCATTAAGATCTGAAAATTTTTTTTCCATTCTTTCCCGTGTGCTTCTACTTTGTGGCCATATTCACGATAGGTCTTGCAATGTGCAATTTCGTGAATAAGCGTAATCAAAAAACTATACCAATTCAAACTTTTATTGATGGTAATAACAGGATAATTTGTTGATCCATTCGGCGCTCTAAAATCACCCCATTTACTTCTCCTGTCGCCTTTAATAATTAATTTAAAATCATATTCTAATATCAATGCACAAATTTTATCAATTGCACTTTCAGGAATGTATTTTTTTAAAATCTGCTTATTCTTTTCAATTAATTGTTCTCTTGTCATGGTATTGATTTACTTTTTCAACACCTTTGGCTTATTTCTGAGATATTCTTCAAAACTTATATTCTTTTGAACACATCCGGAATAAACATAGTTTTTAATTTCATTAGCCCATTCATTAAAATTTTTAGATTTGTCTAAACTTTCAGGATATATTGGTGGTCCAAAATAGATTGGAATTGTTTGATGTTTTTGTTTAAACATCTCGTCTGGTAAAAATAACATCTCAATATTTCCTTTAATTCCTAATTTTCTTCTCCAATAAGAAAAATTATAGAAAAAATCAGAATTTCTACCCTCAATAAAAGTCGGAATGATGGGCTTGGAATACTGCACAGCTTTTTGAACAAATGTTTTGTTCCATGTCAAATCCTGAATATGCCATTTCCCATTTATTTTTTGCTTTCTTGAAACTAAACCAGCAGGAAAAAATAAAATTACATTATCCGATGCAAATACTTTCTCTACTTCTAAAAGTGTGGATTTAGGCGTGTTTCCTAATTT
>CAZNVL010000013.1:19149-32747 GCA_964576565.1 uncultured Flavobacteriaceae bacterium
CCAAAAATAGACATGCCAAAATTTATATCCTCTTCGTGTAAAATTTTTTTAACCCATGAGATTAAGAAACGTGGGATTATTCGATAAAACTTCGGTGCTTTTTCTTTTAATACTTTTTCTACATCAATGTATTTTTCTGGCATTTATTAATCTTATTCTACGCAAATATACTCAAAAGCAATACAAAAATTAAAATACGATTTTATCTTTTCTTTTTAGTGTTTTGCATTTGTTGCTGTTGCTTCATCATGTCTTGCAAACGTTTTTGAAAGCCGCTCACTTTTACAGGTTTCTTTAAATTCGCTTCTATTTCTGATCTTACTTTTTCATCTTTGATAATATATCGTAACAAATAAGTTTGTCCGAATGTCAATATATTCGCTGTAAAGTAATACCAACTTAATCCAGCCGAATAATTATTCATCACCGCTAAAAATATCACCGGCATAAAATACATCATAAATTTCATGCCCGGCACCTGTTGATTTTGTTGTGGTGATAACATTTCACTATTCATCCAAGTATAAAGTATTGTGGACACAAACATCAGTAAAGCAAACAACGAAACATGATCGCCATAAATTGAATAAATAACAGGTATTTTCCCAAAATCCCAGATACTATCATACGTAGAAAGATCGTCTGCCCATAAAAATGCTTCCTGACGCAATTCTATCGCCGCCGGCACAAAATTGAATAAGGCAATTAATAATGGAAATTGAATCAGTAATAACAAACATCCCATCATCGGATTGGCTTTGGCACGTTGATACAAGGCCATTATTTCCTGCTGTTTTTTACCGGATCTCCATTGGGGCCATATTTTTCATTGATTTTATCCAGTTCAGGCTTTAAAGCACGCATCTTCGCTCCACTCATATAATTCTTGTAAAAAATGGGAAAAAGAATAATTTTGATAATAATGTTCAGAATAATCAAAATGATTCCAAAATTCAAGGATCCTTTCAGCCAATTGAATATCGGAATCACTAAACCCGTATTAATGTAGCGGAACACCCACCATCCCGTTGGAACAATTTTTTCTAACTCCCAATCTTCATACTTTTTCAAAGTATTGTAATGATTGGGGCCAAAATAAAATTGCATCCCAAAAGTTTCGTTGGCTTGATGTGAATAAGGAATACCTAATTCTGCTTTGGTGGCTTTTACAATTGCTGTGTCTTCTTCTTTTGTGCGTAGTTTGATAAAACTTCCTTCTTTCATAAATTCTTTATCTGCAATAATCGTGCTATTAAAAAATTGCTGTTTAAAGCATAACCACTTAATGGGCATTTCATTAATTTCTTTTTCATCATCACTTCGGGGATTAATATAATCCGGACTATCTTCCGTGTATTTGTAATAAATCGTAGCGACTTCTTTTTCTTTTACAATATGCTTTTCCTGTGATGGCATTAAACATTCCCATTTCAAAAACAATTCATCGATATTGGATGAAATCACATCATTTAAATTATGAAACTTAATATCAAATTTTACAAGATAATCGTTGGGCTTCAAGGTATAAATAAAATCTAAATACTTCTCATTTTTAGTGGTATTTAGGCGAAATACAATTTTATTTTTTTCTACAACAGGCATATCAAAATAAAAACTATCTGTTGAAAACACACGGCTCTTCTCATACACATCTAATAACAATGTATAATATGTAGAATCTTCATCAAACAATTTCAAATAATTCTTTTCACCATACCGATGATATTCTTTGAGTTCAACCTGCTTAATTTTGCCGCCTTTATTAGTAAAAGTAATTTTTAATTTTTCATTTTCAAGCGTAAAAACTTTTTCTTCTCCTTTCACAGACGGATAAAACTCCTTGTAAAAAGATTGAACTTGTAAAATGTGAGCACTATCATTGATAAATTTTTGAGACGAATCCGGCACTGTTGATACAGAAGCTTGAACGATTGAATTTTTGGTATGCAACTTTTGTTGTTCTGCCAGTGCAATGGAATCACGCATTCTTTTTTGTTTGGCCAATTCTTCTTGAGTGGGTGTGGTCATGTATACCCAAACCCCCAGTATAAGCGCAATCAATGTAATTCCTATAATTGAATTTTTATCCACCGTAGTAAAATTTTAAGGGTTGCGAAGGTAAGTTTTAAAACAATGAATGGCAAATATTCTCTTGAGATTACTTTTAATATGTAATTATGTAATAATGGCTATTCTACATTTAACCCAATATAACATTTCTTTCTAAATTATTCCCTTATTATTTTTGTAAATTCGCCCTTTCAAATTTTTTTGTATGCTTCAAGTATTGAAAAAGTTATTCAAACTCAAAACCAAATCCGAAAAGGATATTGAACAAATTTTACCCATCGTAGAAAAAATAAATCAAATTTATGCTTCATTATCTTCTTTATCCAACGATGAGTTAAGAAAAAAAACTCAAGAATTCAAACAAAAAATACAGGACTACATTGCCGAAGAACAACAACAAATTCAAAAGATTAAAACCCAAATTGACCAAAATCCGGAAATGGATGTCAACGAAAAAGAAAAATTATTTAAGCAAATAGAAGAGTTAGATAAAAAATCCATAGAAAAAATAGAAGATATTCTGGAAGACATTTTGCCCGAAGCATTTGCTGTTCTCAAAGAAACCGCCAGACGTTTTACTGAAAATGAATCTATTGAAGTAACCGCTTCTGAGTTAGATAAAAAACTGGCAGCAGAAGAAAAAGATTTTGTAGAAATCTCCGGCGACAAGGCAATATGGAAAACCACATGGAACGTTATGGGGCACCCCATCAAATGGAATATGATTCATTACGATGTGCAATTGATTGGCGGAATTGCTCTGCATCGCGGAAAAATCGCCGAAATGGCTACCGGTGAAGGAAAAACACTCGTTTCAACCTTGCCTATTTATTTGAACGCCCTTGCCGGCAGAGGTGTTCATTTGGTCACCGTGAATAATTACCTTTCTCGTCGGGACTGTCAATGGAACGGACCTCTCTTTCAATTTCACGGACTTACGGTAGATTGTATTGACAATTACGAACCGCATTCTGTTGAAAGAAGAAACGCTTATTTATGCGACATCACTTATGGAACAAACAACGAATTTGGATTTGACTATCTACGTGATAACATGGTTTCCTCACCGGATGAACTGGTGCAACGCGGTCATCACTATGCCATCGTCGATGAAGTTGACTCGGTACTAATTGACGACGCCCGCACACCCCTTATTATTTCTGGACCCACGCCCAAAGGTGATAAACATGAGTTTAATGAATATAAACCCTTTGTAGAAAAACTGGTCAATGCCCAAAAGCAATACGTACAAACCTGCTTAGTAGAAGCCAAAAAATATGTTTCAGAAAACAAAGAAAAAGAAGCCGGCGTACCTTTATTAAGAGCATATAGAGGGCTGCCAAAAAATTCCGCACTCATCAAATTTTTAAGTGAGTCCGGTGTTAAAACCTTGCTTCAAAAAACCGAGAACTATTACATGCAAGACCAGATGAAAGAAATGCATAAAATTGACCAGGAGTTGTTTTTTGTCATTGATGAGAAAAATAACCACGTTGAACTGACAGACAAAGGCATTGACTTTTTAAGTAATCTGGTCAATGATTCTAAATTCTTTGTGATTCCAAATGTAGGCGAAGAAATTGCAGAAATTGAAAAATTAAATATCCCCCCAAAAGAAAAAGCACAAAAAAAAGAAGCACTACTTCAGGATTTTAGTTTAAAAAGCGAACGCATTCATACCGTTAACCAATTGCTCAAAGCATACACACTTTTTGAAAGAGATGTAGAATATGTGATTGACAATGGACAAGTAAAAATTGTGGATGAACAAACCGGTCGTATTATGGAGGGCCGCCGTTACAGCGATGGATTGCACCAGGCCATTGAAGCTAAAGAAAATGTAAAAGTAGAAGCCGCCACACAAACATACGCTACGATCACCTTACAAAACTATTTCAGAATGTATCATAAACTGGCCGGCATGACCGGTACCGCCGAAACCGAAGCACAGGAGTTCTGGGATATTTATAAATTGGATGTAATGGTAATACCTACGCACCGCCCTGTTATCAGAAAGGACCATGAAGATTTGGTATATCGCACCAAACGCGAAAAATACAACGCCGTCATTGAAGAAATTGTAAAACTGGTACAAGCCGGACGACCGGTATTAGTCGGTACTACCTCCGTTGAAAACTCTGAAATACTGAGCAGAATGCTCAAATTAAGAGGCATCAAACACAATGTATTAAACGCCAAACACCACCAGAAAGAAGCCGAAATCGTGGCAGAAGCCGGGAAAGCAGGCACGGTCACCATTGCTACCAATATGGCAGGACGTGGAACAGACATCAAACTCGGACCCGGTGTGAAAGAAGCCGGTGGATTGGCTATTATCGGTACGGAAAGACACGAGTCCAGACGCGTGGATAGACAGTTGCGTGGACGCGCCGGACGTCAGGGCGACCCCGGTAGTTCTCAATTTTTTGTATCCTTAGAAGATGATTTAATGCGTCTGTTTGGAAGCGAACGCATTGCGGCACTCATTGACAGAATGGGCGGACTTGAAGAAGGCGAACCCATTCAACACTCTATGCTTTCCCGCTCCATTGAACGTGCTCAGAAAAAAGTGGAAGAAAATAACTTCGGCATTCGCAAACGTCTGATAGAATACGATGACGTGATGAATGCTCAACGAGAAGTTATTTATTCTCGTCGCAGAAATGCTCTTTTTGGTGACAAACTCAGCATTGATATTGCCAATATGTTTTATGATACGATAGAGAATCTTGTAGCTACCTATCATCCCGATAAAAATTATGAAGAATTAAATCTTGAATACATTCGTTTGTTTGCAATGGAATTACCGGTCAATGAACAGGAGTTGGGTCGTCTTAATCAACAAGACCTGATAGAAAAACTGTTTCAAGGTGTATTGAATTATTATCAGCAGAAAAAAAATCAAATAGCAGAACAAATATTTCCTTTTATTCAAAATGTTTATTCCAACCCTGAAAACAAATTTGAGAACATTTTATTCCCATTTACCGATAAAATCAAAACATTGCACGTCGTAGCCAATTTGAAAAAAGCATACGATACACACGGAAAAGAAGTATTGCTTACTCTGGAAAAAATGGCTGTATTAGCCATGATTGACGAAGCATGGAAAGAACATTTAAGAGAATTAGATGATTTAAAACAATCGGTGCACAACGCTGTATATGAACAAAAAGACCCGCTTGTCATTTACAAGATTGAGTCCTTCAATTTATTTAAACAAATGATTGACAACACCAACAAAGAAATTGTTTCTTTTCTCATAAAAGCCCACTTGCCGGTAGAAGAACAAACACAACAACTAAAACAAGTTCAATTTGCTCAAAACCCTATGCCTCAAAGAAAAGAACGTTTGGTAGAATCCCGAAATAATAATGATGGTGCCGTTGCTCCCAATCAAAAGCCCAAGCAACAACCTGTAAAAGTTGGTGAGAAAATTCGCCCCAATGATCCTTGTCCTTGCGGCAGCGGGAAAAAATATAAAAAATGCCACGGTGCCGGCTTGTAAGCAGAATACCCACATCATTTTATCTTTTGTAAATAGAAAGAAAATGACTGTAAATATTTTTATTAAAGATAAACGGGCTTTATGCTAACCTTTCTGCAAATTTTTCGTAAAACATGAAAAAAATATAAAACATGAAAAAAATTGATTTAGCCCTGCAGGGCGGGGGATCGCACGGGGCTTTTACATGGGGCGTAATAGACAGATTATTAGATGAAGAGAATATCAAAATTGATGGCATTTGTGGAACAAGTGCCGGTGCTATGAATGCGGTCATAACATTGTACGGACTTCATAAAGGCGGAAAGAATTTAGCCAAACATTTATTAGTGAAATTTTGGTATAAAGTGTCTTTGGTGGGACAATGGTTCATGTTACAGCCCACCTTAGTAGATACGCTTACAAGTCAGGGCAATCTGAGTTTTTCGCCGTTTTACAGGGCTTTTGAACTGATTACGGAAAATTTTTCGCCTGCTCAGTTCAATCCTTTAAACTATAATCCATTAGAAAAAATACTCACCACACTGATTGATTTTGATGAATTACAAAAACTAAAACCACAAAAATTATTTGTATGTGCTACGAATGTAAAAACCGGTTTGCCTAAAATTTTTAATGCTGAAGAATTGACTGTACAAAGCATTTTGGCTTCTGCCTGTCTTCCTTATCTTTTCAAACCAGTAGAAATAGAGGGTGAATACTACTGGGACGGCGGTTATATGGGAAATCCGCCACTCGATCCGCTTATTAAAAATACGCCCGATACAAACGACATTCTTATTGTGCAAGTCAATCCTTTTAATATCCGGAAAATACCATCCTCTATTGAAGAAATTAAAGACCGCATTAATGAAATCAGTTTTAATTCTGCCTTGATGCACGAACTGAAAGCTATTAAATTTAGAAACGAATTATTAGAACAAGGCATCACATTAAACGGGAAACTCAAAAAAGTATTTTTGCACCAAATCTCGGCAGATGAATATCTGAATGATTTAAATCTATCCAGTAAATTCAATACCTCATGGAATTTTTTAAATAAACTCAAAGAACGTGGCTACAAGGCCTGCGATTCATGGATAAAATCTAATATTGAAAAAATCGGAAAAGAAGATACGATTGTTTTCCCTTTTTAATTAAAAACAATTTTCTTAAGGTATCCCGCCAAGTGTAAGAAGTGATCCGCCCTGCAGGTAGTAACACTATTTTTTACTTTAAATACTCTATCTCAAAGGTATAATCTGCAAATTTTTTAAACATCGCACCAACGCCGCAGTATTTTTCCTGTGATAAATTCACTGCTTTTTCTACTTTTTCTTTGTCAATGTTTTCGCCTTTTATTTGATAAATTAAATGCACTTTGGAATACACTTTGGGATGTTCTTCTGTTTGTTCGGCCAATACTTTTACATTAAAGTATTCAAACGGCACACGCATTTTATTTAATAAAGATACCACATCCATGGCTGTGCAGCCGGCTAAAGCCACTAACATCAATGGTTTGGGGCGTGGTGCTTTGTCTGACCCGCCCACAGATACATCTGCATCCACATACACCTTGTGGCCATTTACAAGAGAATGAAATAACATGCCTTCTTCCCATTTTAGGTCAATTTCTTGTTTACTCATATTTCCTACATTTGGTGCAAATAACAGCATTTTATGCTTCAAAAAACAATGATTAAAATCATAAAAAAATCCTTGTACTACTATTTAAGAACAATAGAGTATCCAGCCATGTACCTGAATACTTTGATTTAATTAAAAACAGTAATTCTGCTATATTTGTCTCAAAAAATTGATAAGCACTCTTTTAAAAGATATTAAAGTTTTAGATGTATCAAGTGTATTAGCAGGTCCTTCGGTGGGTATGTTTTTAGCAGAACTGGGAGCAGATGTTTTAAAGATTGAAAATGCCACGACCGGCGGCGATGTAACACGTCAATGGAAAAATCCTAAAGAAGAGGCAGAAAGCACAATGAGTGCGTATTATCTTTCGGTGAATGCTTTTAAAAAGATTCAATATTTAGATTTCAACAATCCCGCTGCAGTTCAATTTGTACATAGAACTATTGCAGAAACGGATATTTTCATTTGCAATTTTAAAAAAAACGATGCTGTAAAATTCCAATTAGATTACAGCACTTTAAGTAAAATCAATCCTTCTCTGATTTATGCCCACATCACGGGTTTTGGAAAAGAGAATTCAAGAATAGCATACGACTTGATTTTGCAGGCCGAAACAGGATTTATGTATTTGAACAGAAAAGCCGGGCAAATGCCGAATAAAATGCCCGTAGCTTTGATAGATGTTTTAGCAGCACATCAAATTAAGGAAGGTATTTTACTGGCTTTATATCAACGGATAAAAAACAACAAAGGCGCTCACATTCATTGTTCTCTTTACGATGCCGCGGTGTGTAGTTTAGTCAATCAGGCCACCAATTATTTGGTTTCCGACTACAATCCACCGCCCATGGGGTCTTTGCATCCGAATATCGCTCCCTATGGTGAAATTTTTGAAACAAGAGACAAAAAACTCATTACCTTTGCTATAGGATCTGATAAACAGTTTTCTAAACTATGTGCCCTACTTGAAATACCTTCTGTTGCTTATGAAGAAAAATTTTCATCCAATACCCATCGTGTAAAATACCGAGATGAATTGTATAACATTCTCCATCAGAAAATTCAGACATTCACAAGTGCCCATATTTACAATACTTGTATAAAAGAAGAAGTGCCGGTGGCTTTGATAAAAGATGTTCAGGAGGTTTTGACACACGAGCGTTCACAAAAATTAATTAAACCGGTGGTAATAGGTGATAAAACGTATTCTATTATAACTTCCATTGCCTTTGAAATGCTATGATACAAATTGCTCAAAGCGAAAACGATTTACAAAAGATATTTTTGTTGCGATATGAAGTGTTGAGAAAACCTTGGGGGCAGCCCTTTGAGAGTGCCTTTGATGTGTTGGATTCCCAATCACTCAATGCTTTTATAGAACATGAAAAGCGCTGTATTGCCTGTGGACGATTAGACATATTGAATGCAACCACTGCACAAATAAGATATATGGCGGTACATCCTGATTACAGAGGACAAGGGTTGGGTAGTCAAATTCTGACTTTTCTGGAACAAACTGCACGCGATCGAAATATCCAAAAGATACTCTTACATGCCCGATCCAATGCCGTTCCTTTTTATCAACATCATGCGTATCTTCTAATTTGTCCTTCGCATATTTTGTTTCATTCTATACAGCATTATTTAATGGAGAAAACTATTTTAAATCAAAAGGCATAAACAGGGAAGTTTAATGTATATTTGCCATTCGGTATTAAAAAAATGAAGCCCTTTCAGTTTAAATTACATCGTTTATTTTTCATTATTTACTTGTTTTGTTTTTATTTTAATTATGCTCAAAATACTACCTTAAATCTTCAGCAATGTATTGACATGGCTATTCAAAATAACTTAAACTTAAAAATATCGGATGTCAATTTAAATATTTCCAAAAACAATTCGCTGCAATCACAGGCACAGGCCTTACCCTCTCTAAATGCTGGCGCAGCGCACATCTATCAGTATGGCCGAACAATAGACCGATATACCAATACGTTTGCTAATACGCAAGTATTGTCTCAAAATTTCTTTTTAACCGCTCAATGGACTATCTGGTCAGGACTAGCACAGTATCATACCATTCAGTCCAACAAAATGAATTACCTTTCTGCAAAAGAAAATCTGGAACAACAAAAAAACGATTTGATGCTCAATGTTGCTACTGCTTATGTAAATGTGTTATTGTCGCAGGATATATTAAGTGTCAATCAGACACAATATGAAATTACCAAACAGCAACACGATAAAACAAAAATTTTAGTAGAGCAGGGGAGTGCTACTATCTCAACGCTTAAAGATATTGAAGCCCAACAGGCCAACGATCAATTAAATGTCATCAATGCCAAAAATAATCTGGAACTGAATATGCTTGTATTAAAACAATTGCTCAATCTCCCTGTTCAGACCACTTTGGAGATTGTAAAGCCGGAGATTCAGATAGAGGCCGCTATTTTAAGTCAATACACCGCAGAAGATATTTATGCTATAGCCCTCAAAACCCAACCTTCTGTAAAAAGCAGAGCATATCAACTGAAAGCCAATGAATTTATTCTGAAAGCCAACAGGGGAAGAAGAAGTCCGGTATTCAGTATAAGTGCGTCCTTAGCAACCGGCTATTCAGGGCTGGCAAAGAGAATCATTGGCTATCAAACGCAAACAGATACACTGGGCACCATTCCCGGCTTTGGTCCGTTAGTATATTCACAACAAATACCGGTTTTAGAAAAAACACCGTTTATGCAACAGTATAAAGATAATTTTAATCAGACCCTGGGATTTAATTTAAATATTCCGCTATTCAACGGATTGAATACACACACTGCCATTCAAAATGCTCAACTCAATGTATTGAATGCCAAATATAATTTTGATTTAAACAATCAGAATTTGTATAAAACTATTGTGCAGGCATACACCAATGCTAAAGCGGCTCTTCAAAAATACGAAGCGAGTTTAAAATCGTTTGAAGCCAGTCAATTATCTTTTGATTTGAATAAAGAAAAATATCAACAGGGGGCATTATCTTATTTTGATTATTCGGTTTCTCAAAACAGAAAAACAAGTGCTGAACTGAATTTGTTGCAAGCCAAATATGATTTGTTTTTTAAACTAAAAATTTTGGAATTTTATGCCGGAAAACCTTTAAACTTTTAAGATATGAAGTATCGAAAATTTTTATTGAGCATTCTTGTATGGCCTCTGCTTTTTCAAAATTTATGTGCTCAGGTGCATCTTTCAACAGATAGCATTGGTATTGCTACAAAAGCGGATAACATTTATGTAAAGCCCACGTCTTCTGACTCGTTGGCATCGGGCTTTGTGATTATTATCAAAAAAGAAGTAAAGTTGCATAAACATTTGAACCATTCAGAGCATGTAGTTGTGCTGGATGGTGAAGGTAAAATGCAGGTTGGTCCTAACGAATACCATATTAAAAAAGGCGATGTTGTATTCATTCCTAAAAATACTGCCCATAAGGTCATCACCACTTCTAAAACACCACTCAAGGTAGTGAGCATTCAGTCGCCATACTTTGATGGAAAGGATAGAGTTTTACTTGAACAATAAATACATTCTGAATGAAAAAAAACATCATCTGGGGGTTATATTGCTTATTTTTTTTACGCGCTTTTCCGCAAATTATTTTTCAGGAAAAGTTTAATATGCTTTCTCTTTCTACCCACACGACAGCGTATGTTACAACCACTTATACTACTATACCATCGGGTTTTATGGATATAAGTGAAGGGTACAGAAATAAGGTGGGCTCGTCTATTCATCCCAATGCCCCTTTTCATACAGATAGTTTAAAGTACAAAGCGTGGGGTGTTTTGTATAATCCAATAATCAAAGATACATTTTTAGTATCCACTTCCTGGGTAGATACAAATAAAGTGACTAGCAGATGGATATTGTTACCGGTTGTAAACGGTATTTCGGTGAATTCTGTTTTGCATTGGAAAGCCATGGCGCCGGACCCTACTTATGCCGATGGGTATGCCGTGTATATATCTACCAACACCAGTGTGGCGGATACGACTATTTTCAACAATAGCAACAAAGTTTTTCAACTCAATGACAATAGCACAAGTGGTGGTGGTGAAAAGCAAAACTGGATACAAAGAAGCATCTCACTGGCCAATTATTCTGGTCAAAGTATTCGCATTGCCTTCAAAAACATTTCAAATCAAAAGTATCAGCTTTGGTTAGACGATATTACTGTAGAGAATTTACCTTATGCGAATGATGCGGCACTTGAGAATGTAAATAATGTAAAATATGTTTTAGTGAATCAAAATTTTAATCTGAATGCACGGCTTAAAAATACAGGGTATCAAACCATTTCTAATGTTCAATTGGCATATAGTATTCAGGGAATAACGTACAACGCTCAGTCCTTTGCACTGAATACCAATCTATTGCCATTGAATACGACCACCCTGGCATTTACCAATACGCTTTCTATCAATACCGCCGGTTTGTATAAAGTGAAAATATGGATAAATCAACTGAATGGACAGAGTGATCAAAATCTCTTTAATGATACTATTTCGTATTATTTATCGGTATTAAACACATCTGTTTCTCCAAAAGTTTTAGTAGAACAAATGACAGATGCGGGCTTCCCGGATGCGCCGGCTAATCAGGATACGTTAAGAATGCTTCAACAAACAGACACCAATGTTATTGCTGTTCAGATTCATTTAAAGGACTCTCTGAAATCCAATATAGCCAATTCTTTTTCTGATTTTCTTAGAGTGCCGGATAATGCATTAGTAGCCACACTCAATAGGCAGTATTTTTCTTCAGATAACAGGAATTATTTTTATTGTAATGAATTGAGATCTAAAATAAATGCATTGAAAAATTTTATTTCGCCTTGTATCATTCAAATTTCAAATATTAGTGCGGATACTAATTTCAGGACAATTCAACTGGATGTAACGACTACATTTTTGCAAAATGCTGTCGGTGATTATAGGGTAGGGGTGTATTTAATTGAAAACAATGTGCACGGTAACCCTGCTGATACGACTATTAACGGATTTAATCAATTATCCTCTTTTTATTTTACGCCGTATTCTGATTATTTTCAGAAAGGGTATTTTTCAGCAGCGGCCAATGCCTTTGTGCTTAATGCTTACGAATACCATCATCAGTTTGTGCTGAATCAAAACCTCACTTCCGTTTATGGCGATGCTTCTGTAATCCCCACTATGCCAATAGCGGGTAATTTTTATACCAAAACCTACACACTGTCTGTTCCCACTTCCACCAATGGATTTAAGAATCACTTTGATAATTTTTATATTGTAGCATTTGTTTATGAGCACGATACATTGATAGAAAACAGAAAGATATTAAATGCAGATAGAAAAAAAGTTCTCAATAGTTCAGAATTGGTGAGCATACAGCAAGTAAATAAAATTTTGGGAGATATTTTTGTTTATCCTAATCCTGTATCTGATAAATTATTTTTGGGAGCATTGCCAGAAAAATTTTCTGCGTATATTGTGGATGTAATGGGGCAAAAAATACTGGAGGTACATTCTAAAGTTATAGATGTGTCAGCACTTTCCAATGGTATTTATTTTTTAATTATTCCATCCGAAGATCGAGGGATGAAGAAAAAAATAATCGTTCAAAAGTAAATTGAAAATTGAGATATAAAGTTTGTTACTATTCATCTTTGTTCACTAAGTTTTTTGGTACGACACAAGGGTTTAAGATAATTTTTCTACAAATAAATTGAGCAGATGCATAGTGGTTTTTTGTTGTGTCAAAAGCAGTTCTAATTTAGCATCAATAGATGAGAGAGATTGGTTAAGATCTGTGTATTTTTCCTTCTCAATTTGTTTATCAATAGTGAGTAACTCATTTATAAATTTAGGATTGGCAAGTAAGTTGTGCAATAATTTTTCTCTATGAGGGGATTGTTCAGAAAAAATGCTCTGTATTTGAGACAGATATTTTTCTTTCAGATACTGTTTAATAAACTCATCTCCCAACGTTTTGTGCAATTTATCTAATAACGAAGTGTCTACACTTTCTTTTTCAAAGATTTGGTAAAGATTCCGACGACTATAATGAATTTTTTCGGACAGTTCGGTTATATTGATATTGTGTGCATCAATGTATTGCTTAATAAACTTTCCTATGTGCAAATTTTTAGTATATAACTTTTTCTGGTTCATTTTTTTCGTAAAAATACCACAGCTATTTTAAACTCTAACTCTTTGATTGTGAATAATTTATTCTCACTATGAGAAAATTTATTTCACAATTTAAAATCTTTTTACATAAATTTGCAATCATAAACTTAAAAATTAAAAACTATGAGAAAACATGCCTTAATCATCGGAAAAGCCCTCGTAGCGGGCGTGATAATAGCTAC
>CAZNVL010000014.1:0-32051 GCA_964576565.1 uncultured Flavobacteriaceae bacterium
GTTTAGCATCTTCTTCATCTTCTGGTTTATTTAATACTTGATGATTTATCCAAACAATCGTGTCTGCAGTGATTAACAACTCGTTTTCTTTCAACGAATACCCAAATGACTTTTTCTCTGCTAAATACTCCACAATTGCCTCTGCTTGTAAATCAAAAGGGAAACTCTCATCTACATTTAATTGTGCACTTTCAAAAGGAATATCCAGCATCTTCATCAATTCCTTTCTTCTTGGCGACTGCGATCCAAGAATAATTTTATATTTTAACTTCAACATATCATTAAAATTAAAAAATATAATAAAACACTACTCCTGCTATCATTATCCATTTCATCAACAGCGATAACCAACGATATTGTTTAATATCTCTCATGAATACATTTAATACCATCAAACCAATGGATGGAATTATTAATAACACAACATTGTAAACAACGGCTGAATAATTATTTTTCAAAGCATAATATATATTAAAAGGTATTAAAAAAATAATGAGTAGTACTAACAAAAAGAAAACAATGATTTTAGAAGGTAATATCCCCCACATCACAGGTATAGTTTTTCGCCCACCTTCTTTATCTCCTTCCATATCCTGAATATCTTTTATCAATTCCCGAATGAGTGTTGTAAAAAATGCAAAGGCACTTAATGATAACAAAGCATTCAAAGTAAGCAAGGTCATCTGTGAATACATCGCATTAGCATAAAAATATGGCAGCAAAGGCAATAAGCCCGTTAATAATGCAATAGATAAATTCCCTGCAATAAAAATTTTCTTTAATACATTTGAATATACTATTAATAAAATGATAGAAGCCAATTGAATAATCGCTAAAGAAATATGTCCCACTTTGACTCCGAGATACAATCCACCTAACCAACCCATCAATGAAAAAAACAAATGCCACAAAATGGCGGCTTTTCTATGAATTGTCCTTTCCAAGATCACTGCATCAGGACGATTGATTTTATCAATCTTTAAATCAAAATAATCATTAATCACATACCCACCTGCTGCAATAAGCGCTGTGCTTGCTATCAAAATCATTAAATAATTCAATGGCAATCCCACTCCTTCTTTGCGAATAATGTAATCATTAGCCACATACAATACTAACGCAATCATCAGCAAATTCTCTATTCTGATAAGTTTTGCAAACGAATAAAGCAAAGTGTATTTACTTTTTTTCTCTTTCATTAACTATCACTTTTGAAATATACTCTGTAAAACTTTGATAAATGGATAAAATTTCAGGATAATTTTTCAGATATTCCAAATGCTTGGTAATTGTTTTTTCATCACCACGAATTGCAGGCCCTGTCTGATAAAGAGCAGGATTTGTATTTTTTAAACGACGCCAACTTTGTAAAGCAAAATCCAGCATTGGATTGTAAACATTCAACCCATTTATTTTTTTATCTTTCGCTATTGTATAAATACAATGACTCAATGCTGTTGTAAAATTATTTGCAAACACAGCCAATAAATGTATCAACCGCTTTTGCTCATCATCAATCGGATAGATCATTGTATCATTCAAGCATTTGGCAATATTCAAAATTTTTTCTCTGCTAAAATTATTACAAGCCACATAATAAATGGGAATTTGACTCCACTGAATAGCACTTTCTTCAAAAGTAAACGAATACAATGGATACAACACTCCATAATTATCAAATCTCTCTAAAACCTTTGAATTTACACTTCCAGAAGTATGAAGCACTACAGCATCTCTGCGAATACTGCTCTGCACTTGATTAGCCAATTTTTCAATATCATCATCTTTTATGCAAAAAATAACAACATCCGCCGTATTCAATAACTCCCATCCAATACTCGTTTGAATACCTTCGTTTTTCAATTTTTGTAACCCTTCATTCTCTTTCCGATTTACTACCAATACCTCTTTATTACAAGTTGTCAACTTCCTGGCTAAATGATACCCTAATCTTCCTGAACCTACAATTACAATGCGCATTTTACTTCTTTAATGATTGCACTAAATATACCACTAATCCACTACACATCACAACACAACCTAACCACAAGAGATTAATCATTGGAAAAACACTCGCTTCCATCACAATAAAATCTTTGTTTTGCTTTTTCTCCGTAACGGCAATTTCAATCTCTTCGGTATCAGGATACAATTTCCAAATGGTAAAACTCAATCCCAAAGTATTCATCTTTTCTGTTGATGGCACTATAGTTTTATTTTTAATAAAATACTTTGGAAAAGCATACGAATACTTCCCGGATGACTCCACAACTTTTAATCGTATTGTAATTTCCAATTCATCAGGATTTTTTGAAAATTCCTCGTACGACTTATTTGCATACAATGAGTCCAAAATGACAAAAGCATTATTTAAAAATATCGTATCGTGCAAGTGCCCTTTGTAATTCGTTGGTAATTCTGACTTTTCAGACAATTTATCTTCTGATAAATCGGCATAAGTAATGTGCGTATAAATGTCATACCACAAAAAATGTTCAGTATCAGGATCAGCCGCCTTTCCCATAATAGGATTGTCCTGCACTTTTGGATACAAGGTAAACCAATACTCTCTTTGTTTATTTTTATTTTCTCTGAAATAATTGACTTTGAAATAATAATTGTATCCTTTCTTTTCTCTTCCTTCATATTGCAAAAATAAATTGCCGGCTGCAATAGTATCGCCTTGTGTGAGCACAATACTTTTTTGTTTATCAAAGTCATCGCCCAAACGCTCTGATAATACTGAAATCTGCGCAGGTATCAAATTATATTTTTTAGATGTAGAAATCAACGCCCCGATTATCAACAAAGCAAAGCCAACATGTGACAAAGCAGACGCTATTTTTTTTAAGTTTAACTTTGTAAAACTCCACCAATAATGAGCATTCGCGACAACAGAATACATTGAAAAAAATAAAAGCAAAACATACATTATTTGCTGATACATTGAAATTTTTTTATCATTAAAATAAAGTATAAAACAAATTAAAACACTTACTATGAAAGAAATTACAAAATCATTCAGAAAAAATTTTTTCAAGGATGCCATATTTGTTTTGGAATACCTTAAATACTGCGAAACTCCTGTTGTCAAAAATATCACTGCTGCAAACGGAATCATCCACGCATTATAATCTTCTGGTTTCATAGGGGCTTTATTGATGTTGAATAATTTATTAAATACTGGAACCGAAGTAAAATAAGTAATAATAAGCCCCGCTATGAATAATAATAACGATCCTAAAAACATCCAGAATTCTTTGGCTGTCCAATCTTCCTCTTCTTTTTGATAAAAGTATCTTGCGTACGTATACCCCACCAGACCAATACTCATCACACCCCATACTAATAAAAATATCTTATACTGCTCATTTATCACCGCAAAAAACAACATAATGACAGATGACATCCAATAAAAATTTTTTAATAATAAATCTCTCAAGAACATCCACACACCTATTCCTATAAAAAATAAAATGAATAGCAATAATTGTCCTTGCATTCCAAGATCTGTAAAGGCGTGAACAGAAGCATTACCTAAAATTCCACTCCTTGTCAGGAATGTAGAATATAATACTAATATAAATGCCGCTAATGAAAAAAAATGTGTTGAGAAAAAATTGCCTTTATTTTTGATATTCAATAACATTAAATGCGCCGCTGCTACTATCAATAACCATGGCACTAGCGAAGAATTTTCAACAGGATCCCACGCCCAAAAGCCCCCAAAACTCAATGCTTCATAAGCCCACGCTCCACCCATCAAAATACCAGCTCCTAATACTAACACCGAAAAAAATGCCCACTTAACACCTTCTCTTTGCCATCCTGCATATTCTCTGGAATACAAGCCCCACAACGCTAATGTGTAAGGTATTAGCGTAGAAGAAAATCCTAAAAATAAAGTAGGCGGATGTATGGTCATCCAATAGTTGGCTAACAAGGGATTCAGCCCTCTGCCGTCTAAATTGCTTAAATACTCCGGATTTTGTAAAAACGGCAAATTCATAAAATTCGGATGTTCTCTCAACAACAAAAACATACTACTTCCAATCTTCACATTTCCTACATAAACCCCTAAAATCATCGTAGATAAAAATGTCTGCACCAACATATACACGCTCATTACAAAGGGCTCTTTACTTCCCAATGTTCTGTAAAAAATTAAACTCAACAGCCCTTGCCAAAAAATCCACAACAAAAAACTTCCCTCCTGTCCTTCCCACAAACACGACAAAATAAATTGCTTGTCCATTGAACGATTGCTATGCTGCCACACATACTGATATTCAAAATAATGATGAAACAACATCCATATCATCAAAATAAAAATGGACGCTACCGAAACAAAATGCAGATACAAAAATAATCTTGCGGTTTTTAATAACGCTTTATTTTTGTTTGAAAGCCCATAAATGATCGCACTAAATAAAGAAGAAGCAAAAAGTACAATGACCAACCCGTGTCCTAACTGCCCCGCCCACAATCTTTCTCCTACATATTGAATTTCATCCATAATTCTTACTATAATGATTGCTTGCAAAACTAAACAATTAAATAATGCTTTTTTCTGAATAATTTTTATAGCACATTTAATAAAACCTATAACAAAAAATCACACCATTTCAATAACCTGCAAATTTTGAGCATTAAACAATCGTGATATACGTTCTTTATTCGTATCCGTAACAAACACTTGTTTGATAAAATCTGTATTCAAGAGTTGCACAAACTGCTGCAGCCGCTGTTCGTCCATTCTATCATACACATCGTCCAGCAATACTATCGGACACACAGATGTTTTTTGAAAAATATGCAACAACTCCAACCATTTCAGTGCTATGATAATAGTTTTTTGTTGCCCTTGCGATGCAAAATTTTTAGCAGGATAACCATTTAATACAATCTCAAAATCATCTCTATGAATCCCCACAGAAGTATATCCCAACCGAATATCTTTTGGAATAGCGTTTTGCAGTTCTTTAAAAAAATCATTTTGAATCGTAGAGACATAATGGAGTTTTAAAACCTCTCTGTTCTTTTGTAATTGTGCATAAGTGTTTGTTATCTTGTCTTTTATTTCTTCAAAAAACAATTTTCTTTTTGACAAAATCAATTCACCATATTGTGCCATTTGCAAGCCATACACATCTAATAAATCCATCTGCTGATAAGCAATATCGCCTTGTTTTAAAATCGCATTTCGTTGTTGCAATGCTTTGTGATATTGAAGAAGCGCATTCAGATATTCTTTGTCAAATTTTGAAATCAACGCATCCAAAAATTTTCGTCGTGTATCAGCGTATTCTGTGATTAACTTCAAATCTTGTGGCGCTATGATAACTACAGGAATTTTTCCAATATGATCTGTAATTTTTGAATAGGGCTTTTGATTCAATAAAATCTGCTTTCCTTCTGATTTTCTGATGCTGCAACTTACTTCCAAATTTTTTCCATCATCCTGAAATTTTCCATTAATCACAAAAAACTCTTTGCCAAACTGAATGTTTTGTATTTCCGTTGCAGAAAAATAACTCTTCGTCATAGATAAATAGTAAATGGCGTCTAACACATTCGTTTTACCCGTTGCATTATTACCAACAAACGCCACATATTTTTCAGAAAAATGAAACTCTTTATCTTCTAAATTCTTAAAATACAAACAATGTAACTGCTTCAAAAACATCCCTGCAAAGCAAGGAATTTAATAAAAGAAAAACAATAGCCATATTTAAAATGAAAAAGCCCCTTCATTGAAGGGGCTTTTGGAGTTTAAGAATACTGCTCCTTCCTGTTATTTAGGAGCGTTGGCTTTTTTTTCTTCTTTCTTTTGAGTTGGCTCGGCTGGTTTAGCTTCTTTGTTAGAAGGAGCACTTGTCTCGTGTTTTACATTAGAAGATTTTTGTTTAATGGTGACTTCTTGTTTGGGGGCTTCTTTTGATTTGCTTTCTTCTTTTTTAGGTTGTTGTTTACCCCCATCTTGTGCATACGCACTCATTGTAGCTACCACTCCTGCTACTACTAACATTTTGATTGTTTTCATAATTTTAATTTTTAGCAAAGATAAGTAATAAATGGATTGTAAAATTAATTTTTTAAATATTTTAAGCATTTTGGAATGTAAAACTTGTAAATTGAAACTACCCCTAATTACAAAAATTTCCTTTTCCTATTTTTACCCCTTATGTTTTGCCGGGTTATTACAATTTTTATTTTGATAAACATTTTGTGTTTTCAAAACTTCGCACAAGATTCTATTAAAGTTCACAAAAAACAAAAAATTATTACAACCTTTTTTGCGGCTTCTGCTTATACAGGAAGCTTAATCTATCTGGATCAAATTTGGTACAAGCCCTATCAAACTTCAAACTTTCATTTTTTTAATGACAACGACGAATGGTTTTTAATGGATAAAGGCGGGCACGCTTTTACGGCATTCTACGGAACATATTATCTCCATCGCTTATTGCATTGGGCCAATTACAAACATTCTGACAAATGGGCATCTGCCATAGCATTTACATATTTACTGAACATTGAAATTTTAGACGGATTCAGCACGGGCTGGGGCTTCTCATGGGGCGATTTTACAGCCAATTCTTTGGGCATTGCACTTTTTTATGTACATCAACAATTGCAAGAAAGATTATTTATTCCCAAATTTTCCTTTGTTCTCACCCACTATGCGGCCTTAAATCCTACTCTTCTTGGAAAAAATTTTTCAGAACAATTATTAAAAGATTACAATGGTCAAACCTACTGGCTCTCCGTTACACCTTTTTACAAATGGAAAAAAAATTTAGAATGGCTCTGTCTTTCAGTTGGATACAGCATTGATGGAGCAATTGGCGCACGAAGTAATGTTTTTGAAAGAAACGTTGTCAAATATGATTTTAGCAACATCCCAAGACACCAACAATTTTTTTTAAGCATAGATTTAGACCTATCTAAAATTAAAACAAAAAAAATCTGGCTGAATACATTTTTGAAAACTATTAACTTCATTAAAATACCAGCCCCTGCACTTGAATGGAATGGGAATAATCTCTACTTTCGCCCATTCTTATTTTCTAATTAAAAGTTTTTCTATGCAACTCTACTCTATCCCAACGGGCTTTTTCAAATTAGATGGTGGCGCCATGTTTGGCGTAGTGCCCAAAAGCATCTGGAACAAACTTAACCCTGCCGATGAGAACAATATGTGCACATGGTCTATGCGCTGCCTGCTTGTAGAAGACAATAACCGCCTTGTTTTGATTGATACAGGTATTGGCAACAAACAAAATGAAAAATTTTTTAGTTTTTACTACTTACACGGCGACGATACGCTTGAAAAATCATTAAACAAACACGGATTTACCACTTCCGATGTTACCGATGTTTTTCTCACCCATTTACACTTTGACCATTGCGGGGGCGCTATTTCTTATGATGCTTCTAAAAACTTCTATTATCCTACATTTAAAAACGCTACTTACTGGAGTCATTCCAAACACTGGGAATGGGCTATTCACCCCAACCCAAGAGAAAAAGCCAGTTTCTTAAAAGAAAACATCTTACCCATTCAGGAAAGCGGACAACTCAAATTTGTAGATACAGATAATTACACATTACCATTTGAATTCATTGATGTTTACGGACACACCGAAGCGATGATTTTACCTGTTATTCAATACAAAAATCACAAAATTATTTACATGGCTGATTTAATACCTTCTGCAGGGCATATTCCTGTCCCTTATGTGATGGCTTATGATGTACGCCCATTAGAAACATTAAAAGAAAAAGAAAAAGTACTAAACACCTTGTTGAATGAAAATGGTTTTTTATTTTTTGAACACGATCCTCGTATTGAGCTTTGTAATTTACAAAATACAGAAAGAGGCATCAGAATGAAAGAGGAATTAAAACTCTCTGATTTATAAAACATTATACGTATGAAAAACAACCGAATTTGTCAGTTATTCAACATTCAATATCCCATCATTCAAGCCGGCATGATTTGGTGTAGTGGCTGGGAACTGGCAGCAGCCGTGAGCAATGCCGGTGGACTTGGACTCATTGGATCCGGTTCAATGTATCCCGACATTTTAAGAGAACACATTCGTAAATGTAAATCATCTACTGATAAGCCCTTTGGTGTAAATGTTCCCTTACTTTATCCGGATATAGATAAACACATGCAAATTATCGTAGAAGAAGGTGTGAAAATTGTATTCACATCCGCCGGAAATCCTAAAACATGGACACCTTTTTTGAAACAACACGGTATTACAGTAGTCCACGTTGTGCCCGGCACAAAATACGCGATAAAAGCTCAGGAAGCAGGTGTAGATGCCGTAGTAGCCGAAGGTTTTGAAGCCGGCGGACACAATGGAAGAGAAGAAACTACTACTCTCACGCTTATTCCGGCGGTTCGCAGAATCATTTCTATTCCGCTTATTGCGGCGGGTGGAATTGGTACCGGCGCGGCTATGGCTGCCGCATTCGCACTGGGGGCAGAAGGGGTACAAATAGGTAGTCGCTTCGTTGCTTCTGTTGAATCATCCGCTCATCCTAACTTCAAACAATCGGTGGTCAATGCCAAAGAAGGTGATACCATTCTCACACTCAAAAAACTCACGCCCGTGCGTTTAATTAAAAACAAATTTGCCTTAACGGCTTTAGAATACGAACAACGTGGCGCCAGTACAGAAGAATTACAACAACTCCTCGGCAGAGCACGCGCCAAAAAAGGCATGTTTGAAGGCGATTTAGAAGAAGGTGAATTAGAAATTGGACAAGTATCCGCACTTATAGATGATATTAAGCCCGCAGCACAAATTGTTCAAGAAATTATACAAGAATACAATCAGGTAGTTACAAAATTGTGCGAATTAAAAATAGACATACATTCATAAATTAAATCACTAAACTATGATTCATTATCAAAAGACCACATTATCCAATGGATTAACGGTTATTGTAAATGAAGATTTTTCCACGCCGATGATTTCTGTGAATATTCTCTATGATGTTGGTTCAAAAGACGAACACCCTGAAAAAACGGGCTTTGCACATTTATTTGAACATCTTATGTTTGAAGGAAGTAAAAATGTTCCTAATTTTGATGAAGCGTTACAGTTAGCCGGCGGTGAAAACAACGCTTTTACGACCAACGATATGACGAACTATTATTGTACGTTACCTGCTCAAAACATTGAAACGGCTTTATGGATTGAAAGTGATAGAATGTTTGCATTGGACATCAATCAGGAAAAATTAAATGTTCAAAAAAACGTTGTCATAGAAGAATTTAAACAAAGATACCTCAATAAACCTTATGGAGATGTGTGGTTATTGTTACATCCATTAGTGTATAAAATCCATCCGTATCAATGGGACACCATTGGAAAAGATATTTCACATATTGAGAAAGCGACGCTTCAAGATGTGCAAAATTTTTACACAACTTTTTATACACCTTCTAATGCGATTTTGTGCATTTCCGGTAACATTCAAGCCGACAAAGCATTTCAATTAACAGAAAAATGGTTCGGCGATATTCCTAAAAAAAATAAACCCGTTCGTCAGATACCACAAGAACCACCGCAAAATGAAAAAAGAACGTTAACCGTGTATAGAGACGTGCCGAATGATGCGATTTACATGGTATTCCGAATGGTTGGAAAAAATACTAGTAATTATGATGTATTAAAAAAATTTTATGCTACTGCTTTGTTGCAGGATGTTTTAAGTTTTGGTGAATCATCTCGTTTGCATCAATCATTGGTAAAAGAGCAGCAAATATGCATTTCCTCATCCGCCTTAATAACTGATACCATTGACGCCGGAATGTTTGTTGTAAAATCCAAATTAGTCAGCGGTATATCTGTGGAAGAAGCCGAAAAAAAGATTTATTCTGAATTGCAAAAAATAGTTCAGGATGGAATCAGTGAAAAAGAATTAAAGAAAATCAAAAATACTGTAGAAACATCTAATACTATTCAGGAAATGATGGTCAGTGCCAAATCTTTTTCTTTAAGTTATTTTACACTTTTAGGTGATACAGATTTAATCAATACAGAGCAGGAAATTATTGAGAGTATCAGCCCACAAGATATTCAACAAATAGCGCGAGAAATTTTTCAGGAAAATAATTTATCGGTCTTGTATTATTTGAAGAAAAATGCAAAACAAAATGGAAGTATAAAATTAGATTGAGAACGGGTAAGATATTAGACAAGTATTTTTTTACACCGATTATTTACTGATAATTTTAAATTCTGTTCGGCGGTTTTTTGCTTTGTTTTCAGGAGAATCGTTCGGTACTTTTGGTTTTGTATCGGCATAACCTTTATAAGTGAGTCGTGATGGAATAATGCCGCCTTCTTTGATTAAATAATCATACACTGCTTTTGCCCGGTTGGTGGAAAGAGTTTGATTAAACTTTTTATCGCCGCTATTGTCGGTGTGTCCGCTCAGTTCAATTTTAATAGAAGGATTTTGTTTTAAGAATGCGACCAGTTTATCCAGTTCTGCTTTGCTTTCAGGTTTTAAGTCCCATTTATTGACATCAAAAAAAACATTTTTCAATTCTGTAATAGAGCCCGTATCAATAGGCACAAGCGGAATATCTAATAAGAACGGATGTTCAAAACTGGCTTCAGAGTTTTTTAGCGAAAAATGATCACTATAAAATAAATATCCTTTTTGATTGACGTGTATCATATACTCTTTACCGGAATTAAGAGTGAGTAAGAATTGCCCTTTATTGTCTGAAAACGCTTGTGCTATTTTTGTTTGACTTGAAAGATCGTAGAGTTCAAGGTTTGAAATAAGAGCTTGCTTTGTGATAGCATCATATACTTTACCTTTTACATACGTTATTTTTTCAGGACGAATGTTTTCTGGTAACTCAAAATAATAGACATCGAGTCCGCCTAATCCGCCATTTCTGTTGCTGGCAAAATAGGCAATCTGACCCGAAGGATCAACCAGTAAACTATTTTCGTCATTATGTGTGTTGATAGGGTATCCTAAATTAACGGCTTTTCCCCACGTGCCATCGGGCTGTCGCTTGCTCATATAAATATCCAATCCGCCCATTCCGGTGTGTCCATTGCTTGAAAAATAAAGTGTTTGATTATCCGGGTGAATAAAAACAGATTCTTCATCTCCGGCTGTGTTGATATTAGAATCCAGTTTAACCGGTTCGGTAAATTTTCCGTTTTCATTCAGCACAGACATATAAATATCCTGTTGTTTGATTTCACCACGCGTTACAATTCCTCTGATAAAGTAAAGTGTCTTCCCATCGGATGAAAAGGAAGGTTGCGTTTCCCAGTGTGGAGTATTGATGGGCGGTCCGACGTTTACTGGTTTTGACCATTTGCCATTGATGTTTTCAGAATAAAAAATATCACAACTGCCATAGCCCTTTCTATCGGGTGAGCCGTAATTGCCTTCTATGTTGATGCAAGAAGCAAAGAACATCATTTTACCATCGGCAGAAATAGAAGGTGCTCCTTCATTGCCATACGAATTAATTTCTTTGAGCGGTACTGCTGCCTGCCACTTTCCATTCACTTTATAGGATATATAAAAATCTTCTTGATCCCCTACTTTTCTTGTAAAGATAAACGTTTCGCCATCTGCAGTAATAGAAGGGAAATACTCATCGTTGGGGCTATTGATAGCATTTCCGATATTAATCGGTTTAAAGGGGACAGGGTGTTGAATAGCGTTTTTTCCGAATTCAGCATTTTTAATTTCTTTTTCAGCAATGACTTTCATTTCCGGATGAATGTGTTTATAGGATAAAAATTTGGAGTATGCTTGATAGGCGGTTTCATAGTCGCCATTTATCATAGAGACGCTGGCTAACATAAAGTGATTGATTGGATACATATCCGGATTAATGCTAATGGCTTTCTTCAAATGTTGAATGGCTTCTGGATAACGTTTTTTTTCAATCAAAAGTTGGGCATAAGCAGCGTGGGCTTCTATAAAATTATCGTCTTTTTCAAGGGCTTTTTTAATCAGGTCTTCTGCTTCTTTGTCTTTGTATTGAGCAAAATATTTTTTACTTTCTTCGTAGTATTTAATGGCTTTTTCATTAGAAGTACTATAAGTAACGGGTTTCTTTTGAGCGTTGATGTTTATAGCAAAAAACAAACTCATTAAAACGATAGAAAGATATTTACAAGACATTTTTTGGCTTGAATATAAAGAGAAAAAAGAGTACAAAGAGTAAAATTAATAAAAATTATCATGCCTTGTTTTTAATTATATTTGCAGGTAGGATGTTTTTAAAGTTTATCAAAGAAGTTGGATTATTGGTGCTTATTATTCAATTCATTTTTTCTCCAGTATTTTTCTGGTTTCAAAAAAGCAAACTTCAAAGTGAAACATGGGGACATATTTTAGAACTAGAAAACAAAACATCTGAAAAGATACAAACGATTGAAATTTCTTTGGAGAGATTTAATGCTTCTTTGTTATCTAATAAAAAGGAAATAGTGCTTAACCAGAAATTATACGATATTGTGTCTTACACTATTTGTGGCTATACTGTGAAATTAAATGTGTATGAAGATATTGAGGAACAGGAACTGATACAACATATTATAGATTTCCTGAAAGTATTGAAAAAAATTTATGTTGATGGATTATTAATTACAACAGTGGAGGATCAAAGTATAAAGTTTAATTTATTTTACACATCATTTCAATATGGGTTACGTTTAAGTTTATTAATAATCCGTATTTCTGGCAACATTCCTTGTCCGCCGCCGGAGTTTTTCTGATTGGGCTTGAAAAGCTCTGCTTTTAGTTGATAGTTCTTTTTTAATTTATTCTCCTATTTAAAAAACAATCAAAAAACAATGTATTATGAAAACAACTATTTTCAAATCATCTATATTTTTAATAATAATCTTTTCATATCTGAAAATAATTTCTCAAACCAATTCTGACACAATTTCTGTAAAATTATTACAAGAAGTAGAAGTGAGTGCCAATAGGGTTGTAGAAAAAAAACAATTAACAGCTCAACAAATTGAGATAATTTCAAAAGAAGAAATACAGACATTACAAAGTCAAACAACAGCGGATTTAATTCAAAATTCAGGAAATTTATTTGTTCAAAAAAGTCAGCAGGGGGGTGGAAGTCCTGTTATTCGTGGTTTTGAAGCAAGCAGAGTGCTGTTAGTAATCGATGGCGTGCGAATGAATAATTTAATTTATCGTGCCGGCCATTTACAAAATATCCTCACAACAGACAACAATGCTTTTGAAAAAACTGAAGTTATCTATGGGCCCTCTTCCACTATTTATGGGAGCGATGCATTAGGCGGTGTTATTCATCTCTATACACGTCGTCCGATACTAGCAAAGGATTCTCAACAAATGAATGTTAAGTTAAATTTTTTTTCTCGCTATGGCTCTGTAAATAATGAAAGTACCAATCATATTGATTTTAACTTTGGATTTAAAAAGTTTGCTTCTTTTACATCTTTCACCTTTTCAAAATTTGGAGATTTGCGAAGTGGTAGAAATCAAAATCCGTTCTATGATGGAACATACGGCGAGCGTCCTTATTATGTAAAGCGATTTGGGAACAGAGATTCTATGGTGAAGAATAGTGATAAATACCTACAAGTGCCAAGTGGTTATAGCCAATATGATTTAGTTCAAAAATTTTTATTGAAACAAAATGATTATACTGAACACTTATTGAATATTCAGTTTTCCACTTCGTCGAATATTCCAAGATACGACCGACTCACAGAGTATTCGGGTTCTAATTTACGCTTTGCCGAATGGTACTATGGTCCGCAAACACGCTGGATGGCGGCTTATGATTTTACATATTCGAAACCTACCCTGTTATCTGATTATGTGAGAATAATTGCTAATTTTCAGGATATTCAAGAAAGCAGATACACCAGAAGATTTAACAACAATAATCTAAATGGACAAAGTGAAAAAGTGAATGTGTATGGTTGTACCGCTGATTTTCTGAAAAAGTGGGGAAGCCACCATCTGCAGTATGGGATAGATGTTCAGTACAGCACGGTTAAATCTACCGGAACCATACGAGATATTGTGGCAAACACAGAAAAATCGGGAGCTACCAGATATCCTGATGGTAATAACACAATGATGTGGGGCGCTGTTTATTTATCGCACAAATGGTTTATAAAAAATGAAAATCTTATTTTAGTGGATGGGGTGCGATTAGGTTATGCTTTTTTACACTCTACCTTTCTTGATACTACATTCTATAAATTTCCGTTCAGAGAAGCACAACAAAATAATTTCACCTATTCCGGTAACATTGGGATTATCAATAATATTCCAAATGAATGGAAACTGGCTTTTCTTGTCTCATCAGGATTCAGAGTGCCAAATGTAGATGATTTGGGCAAAGTATTTGATACACAGCCCGGTGCAGTCATAGTGCCTAATCCGGATATTCAACCGGAAAAAACGGTGACAGAAGAAATAAACATCACCCGTTTTTGGGGCAAAAACAGTAGTTTTGAAAATGTTATTTATTACACACAAATTTTTGATGCAATTGTAACAGATAAATTCAAATACAATGGGCAAGATTCTATTATGTACAACGGGGTGAAAAGCCAGGTACTTGCCAATCAAAATAAACAAAGAGCATATATATATGGTTTCTCTTCACAATTGACAACAAGTATCAATGAGCAATTTATACTGACAGCTAGCTTTCATTATACGTATGGAAGAATTAAAACCGATAGCATGGATTATCCTTTAGACCATATTCCGCCTGTGTTTTCAAGAGTAGCATTAACCTACAAGCCCGTTACAAAATTAAATTTTTCTTTATTTACTTTATTTAATGGTAAAAAAAATATAAGTAATTACAATATGTTTGGTGAAGACAACTTCAAATATGCTACGCCCGTTGGAATGCCGGCCTGGTTTACATTAAATTTCAGAATGCAATGGAATTTCTGGAAGTACTCTACACTCATCTTCGGAATAGATAATATCTTTGATACACAATACCGTGTTTTTGCAAGCGGAATCAATGCCCCGGGCAGAAATATCTTTGCAACATTAAAAATCCACATTTAGTTCCACTTTTTACCACTAAAATGTAAATTAGTAGTAATTTTATACCAAAATTGTCCCGATCTTAAATCCATTTAAAAAACAGTTTATCCACAATTTGTCGGATAAACTGTTTTTTATTGGCAAACGCATTGGCTTCAAAACCATTGTTATACAAGTGTTTCAAAAGATATTTTTTACCATCGAGTTATTAACAAAAAATGTTGGTAATTTAAATTTATCCACAAGGTGGTAAAAAGTGGTAAAAAGTGGTAAAAAATAGAAAAATTGTCTGTATTTTAGTGCCCAAAATCTGTTTTTACATTATTATGTTCACCCTCATTGGAGAATACGACTGCAAGGTAGACGCCAAAAATCGTCTGCTTTTCCCATCGGACTTAAAAAAGCAGATGGGCAACGCATTTGACAGAGGGTTTGTCGCCAACAGGAATTTACATCATCCGTGTTTAACCTTATATCCGATGCAGGAGTGGGAAGCGCTGAATGATCAACTTCGTCAACTCAATCGTCTGATAAAAGCCAACGACATTTTCATCCGAAAATTTATGGGAGGCGCTACACAATGTATGCCTGATAATTCCGGCAGAATTTTAATCCCAAAGCCACTGGCTGATTATGCACAAATAAAATCCGATATTAAAGTGATAGGCAGTAATAACATTATTGAAATTTGGGATAGGGATTTATACAACAATTTCTTAAGCCAGGATTTTGACATTGAAAAAATGGCCATTGAAATTTTTGGTAATTCCACTCATCTAAAATCTTAAACACACTCTTTTTTAATAAAGCATTCGGATGACTTCTACTCAAATCTATCATACCCCTGTGATGCTAAAAGAATGTATAGAATATCTTAACATACATTCTGATGGAATATATGTGGATGCTACTTTTGGTGGTGGCGGGCATTCTCGTGCTATTCTTGAAAAACTCTCTGAAAAAGGCAAATTATTGGCTTTTGATCAGGATAAAGATGCTCAAAAAAACTTAATCAACGACCCGCGGTTTACCTTTATTCCTTACAACTTTGCTTATATTACTCAATGGTTACATTACTACAAAGTATATAAAGTCAATGGCATTCTCGCCGATTTAGGTGTTTCGTTTCATCAGTTGCAAACAGCAGAACGCGGCTTCTCTTATCGGTTTAATGCTCCATTAGATATGCGAATGAACCAAAAGCAAACCCTTACAGCCCGTGAAGTAGTCAATCATTACAGTGAAACCCAATTAGCAAACTTATTCAAAGAATACAGCGATTTAAAAAACAGTAAAAAAATTGCTCATTCTATCGTTAAATACCGCTTTCAACAAACTATAGAAACCACCTTTGATCTGATAGAAGCCGTACGACCGGTTTTGCCTAAAGTAAAAGATTACCCTGTGCTCTCTCAAATTTTTCAGGCCATACGAATAGAAGTCAATAAAGAAACAGAACACCTGAAAAATTTTCTGAATCAGATTTATGAATTATTAGAAGATAAGGGTAGATTGGTGGTTTTAACGTACCATTCTTTAGAAGATAAAATTGTAAAACATTATATGATACATGGACATACTGATAAAGAACTAATACCGGATCCTGTTTTTGGAACAACACATTACCCATTTCAAATTTTAACCAAAAAAGCCATCACACCTACCCCAGAAGAAATAGAGAAAAATCCATCATCCAGAAGCGCTAAACTGAGAGCCGCAGAAAAAACAGCACCATTATGAGTAAAAAGAATAGATTATTAATAAAAGAACAAGTGCCTGATACGCAATCCACTAAAGAACAGGATACGTCTACCCTTACTGAAAAGGAAGAAAAATCCCAACAATCCAGAGGAATTATAGTACGATTATTGGCTTACATCTTTGGAGCCAGATATTTAGAAACATCCGATACACAAAAACATATTTACTACTTTATTTTTCTAGTGATTCTTGGAATACTATACATTACAAATGGCAACATCGCCGATAAAAAAATCAGAGACATTAATAAACTCAATAAAGAATTAAAAGAATTACGCTCACAATATATTATTACTCAGTCAGAATTAATGTTTTTAAGCAAACAAAGTGAAGTGGCGAAAAGAGTGGAACCATTAGGATTAAAAGAACCTACTCAGCAACCTTACTTAATACTCCATAAAGATAGCACTATTCAGATATACTGATTCTCATGAACAAATCTATCAACATAAAAACCAACATAACTTTTGTTTTTTTCCTGATGATTGTTTGCCTTATCTTCTATAAAATATACGTTATTCAATTTAAAGATGGCGAGTATTGGAGAAAAAGATCAAAAGAAATTACCACCAAATTTATTGAAGTAGAAGCATCCAGGGGTAATATCTATGATCAAAACTACAATCTTTTGGCAACTTCTTTACCATTCTATGATATAGGTATTGATGTCAATGTACCTGGATTGGATGATAAAACATTTAATCAAAAAAAAGATTCATTAGCATTTATGCTTAGTCAACTGTTCACACAAAAAAGCAAACAACAGTATTTAAACCTATTAAATAAAGCCCGACAAGAAGGAGACCGATATATTTTAATCAAACAAAAGGCAAGTTACCAACAGTTACAGGAAGTAAAAAAATTCCCCATTTTGAGAAATGGCAGAAAAGGCGGATTAGTTGTTTTTCAAACTAGTAAAAGAATTTTACCATTTAAATATCTGGCCGCACGCACTATCGGAATGGCCAGAGAAAATATCAAGCCCGTTGGTTTAGAAGGAGCGTATGATTCTATTTTACGCGGTGTATCCGGAAAACGTTTGATGCAAAAAATTGCCGGTGACGTATGGCGTCCGATTAACGATGACGATGAAATACAGGCCAGACATGGTAAAGATATTGTTACAACACTGGATATAAACATACAGGATGTGGCAGAACATGCTTTACTAAAAGCATTGATAAAAAACCAAGCCACTTATGGCAGTGTAATACTCATGGAAACGAAAACCGGAAAAATCAAAGCCATTGCCAATCTTGTAAAAAAAGACAGCATTACTTACGAAGAAACTTTGAACTTTGCAATCGGCTATCCTTCAGAGCCGGGCTCTACATTTAAACTTGCTTCTATTCTGGCATTATTTGAAGAATACGATGTAAGTACAGATGAAAAAATAAAAGTAGGTAATGGTGAAGTGAGTTATTACAACCAAAAAATGAAAGATGCGCATCCACCACACAATACTATCATCACGCTAAAAGAAGCTTTTGAAACCTCTTCTAATGTGGGCATTAGTCAGATTGTTACCAAATACTTTTCAAAAAATCCGGAACGCTTTGTTTATCATTTATCGCGTTTTCATCTGGATAAGCCATATAACATAGAAATTCCGGGAGAAGGTATTCCAAAAATTAAAAAACCAAAAGATAAAGATTGGTATGGAACCAGCTTACCATGGATGAGCATTGGATACGAAACATTATTGACACCATTGCACATCTTAATGCTCTATAATCTGGTGGCTAATAATGGCACCATCGTAAAGCCCATGTTTGTGGAACGCTTGGAATACAATGGTAAAATCATCACTTCTTTTACACCACAAATTCTTTCTCAAAACGTTCTCAAACCTTCTACCATTCAAAAAGCCAGAGAGTTATTAAGAGCCGTCGTAGAGAATGGAACAGCTAAAAGTTTGAACATCACCACATTCAAAGTAGCTGGCAAAACCGGAACCGCCCAGATTGCCAAAAAAGGCAGATATTACACGAATAACAACGACAAAACCTATTTGGCTTCTTTTGTTGGATTTTTTCCTTTTGAAAATCCTATTTATACCTGTGTCATAACCATTCATTCGCCAAGTAAAGGCATTTATTACGGCGGACTTGTAGCAGGACCTGTATTTAAAGAAATTGCCGAAAAAGTATATGCTACCAATGTTCAAAGCATTTTACCACTTAATGAAAGAAAAAATCAGATTATACACTTGCCGTTCATCAGCGGTGTTCCAACAGAAAAGTTAAACTACTTAAGTAATATATTGGACTTACCAATTCCCGCTGTTTCCAATGAAACAACCCTACTGTCAAGCATTCATGAAGATAGTATTCAGTACCATCAACATCCGGAACATCCAATGTATTTAATTCAGAAAAACAGGATGCCTAATCTTAAAGGAATGTCTGTGTGTGAGATATTACCTGTTTTAGAAAATAAAGGATTAAATGTGGTTTTTAAAGGACAAGGATGGATAACAGATCAATCCATTCCGCCCAATACACCAATCAGAAAGGGACAAAAACTTATTCTCACCTTAAATTCTAAAATTTGATACTATCCAATGAAGAAATTAAAAGACATCATTCGTTCTGTTCAAATTATTCGGATTTTAGGTAAAGACGATATCGGCATTTATTCTATTTCTAATAACTCTAAAGAAATTGCTTCCAACTCTTTATTCATCGCAGTAAAAGGCAGAACAGTAGATGCCCATCAATTTATTCCGGAAGTAATAAAGAAAGGGGCTATTGCAGTAGTGTGTGAAGAATTACCTGACGAAATTCTGCCTTCTGTCACCTATATTCAGGTAAAAGATACAGCCGAAGCAGTAGGACAAATTGCACATTCGTTTTACGATACACCAAGCCAGAAGCTACATTTAATAGGTGTTACAGGTACTAATGGAAAAACAACGACGGTTACTTTGCTTTATCAACTCTTTCGTGCTTTAGGGTATTCATGCGGATTGATTTCAACAATAGAAAATAAAATTAATGATCAGGTATTACCATCTACACATACCACTCCTGATGCTCTTCAGTTCAATCAATTATTACATCAAATGGTACAAGCATCTTGTGAATATGTATTTACAGAAGTAAGTTCTATAGCCGTACATCAAAAACGAATTGCCGGGCTTCATTTCAAAGGCGGCGTTTTTACTAATCTAACACACGATCACTTAGATTACCATGAAACGTTTGACAATTACAGAGATTGTAAAAAAATGTTTTTTGATAATCTATCCCCGACAAGTTTTGCTTTAACAAACAAAGATGATAAAAATGGTATGTACATGATACAAAATACCAGAGCAGAAACGTTTACCTATGCTTTACATTCCATGGCTGACTTTAAAGCCAGAATTTTAGAACAGCACATACATGGAACACTCATTCAAATAAATGGTAAAGATCTCTGGATAAAGCTGATTGGAAAATTTAATGTTTACAATATCCTGACAGCATATAGTATTGCTACAATCCTGAAACAAGACGAAGATGCTGTTTTGAAGACATTAAGTAATCTCAATCCGGCACGGGGACGTTTTCAGATAGTACATCATAATGGTATAACGGGAATTGTAGATTATGCACATACACCCGATGCCCTTGAAAATGTTTTGAAAACCATCCAAGAACTTCGTCAGGAACATCAAAATATTATAACCATTATCGGATGCGGAGGAAACAGAGATGCCGCGAAAAGACCCATGATGGCAAAAATTGCCTGTACCTATAGCGATAAAGTAATACTCACATCCGATAATCCAAGAAACGAAGACCCAAAAGAAATCATCCATCAAATGGAACAAGGCCTTTCTTTTCAAGATAAAAGAAAGACAATCAGTATAGTAGATAGAGATGAAGCAATACAAGCGGCAGTGCAAATGGCTCACAATGAAGATATTATTCTCTTAGCCGGCAAAGGGCATGAAAGCTATCAGGAAATCAAAGGTGTAAAGCATCCTTTTGACGATTATCAAAAAATTGACCATTACTTAAAACAATTGAAATAAAAACGATGTTGTATTATTTATTCAAATATCTGCATGAGGCCTACAACCTTCCGGGAGCCGGTGTTTTTCGCTACATTACATTTCGTGCCGCGTTAGCGTTGATTTTTTCTTTGATTATTTCTCTTATTTTTGGTAAAAGAATTATAGAGTTTATCAGAAAAAAACAAATAGGCGAAACAATCCGCGATCTGGGTTTAGAGGGTGAAAAGCAAAAAGCAGGCACACCGACAATGGGCGGTATTATCATCATAGCCGCTATCTTCATTCCCAGTTTGTTATTAGCCAAATTGAACAACATTTATATTATTTTAATGCTGATAACTACTTTATGGCTTGGTACAATTGGCTTTTTGGATGATTACATTAAAGTTTTCAAAAAAGATAAAGAAGGATTAAAGGGAAAATTCAAAGTAATTGGTCAGATTGGTATTGGCTTGATTGTAGCGCTAGTGCTGTACTTTCACCCGGATGTAGTGATACGGGAACGGATTATTTCCAATCAGAAAGAGGCGTGGGCATACATTGATGACAAGAAAGCCGAAAATCAGGAAAAAATAAATATCCCTATTTATGCAAAAAATGAATCCAAATGTTTAAAGACCACTATTCCGTTTGTAAAGAATAATGAATTAAATTATTCTAGCTTGATAGCATGGTTGTGCGAGGATTGTGAAAAATATGGATGGATTGTTTTTATTCCCATTGTTATTCTGATTGTTACAGCCGTTTCGAATGGTGCCAATATTACTGATGGAATAGACGGATTAGCAAGTGGAACGAGCGCTATCATTGGTGTAACGCTTGGGATATTAGCCTACGTGTCAGGTAATAGAATATTTTCAGATTACCTTAACATTATGTATATCCCCAATACCGGCGAATTGGTGATTTTTATTTCAGCTTTTGTGGGAGCGTGTATTGGTTTTCTTTGGTACAATACCTATCCGGCACAAGTATTTATGGGCGACACCGGTAGTTTAACGATTGGTGGCATCATTGCTGTGTTTGCTATTGCGATTCGGAAAGAATTGTTATTACCAATACTCTGCGGAATCTTTTTAGTGGAAAATTTATCCGTGATATTGCAGGTAGCATACTTTAAATATCAAAAGAAAAAAAGAGGTATTGAATATGCCAAAGAACATCGCTTATTTAAGATGGCACCGCTGCATCATCATTTTCAAAAACTGGGTTACCACGAATCCAAAATTGTGATGCGGTTTTTAATCGTTGGCATCTTGCTGGCGGCTTTATCTATCATTACTCTTAAATTACGATAAATACATGGCTCAAAAAATCGTCATATTAGGAGCTGGTGAGTCGGGAGTTGGAAGCGCTATTCTTGCTAAAAAGCAAGGGTATGATGTATTTGTTACAGATCACGGCATCATAAGTGATAGTTATAAGAAACAATTGGAAGAGCATTCTATTTTTTATGAACAAGGACAACACGATGAAGCCGCCATTTTATCTGCAGAAGAAGTGATTATTAGTCCGGGCATTCCACTGAATGTGCCCATCGTAAAAAAACTAAAAGAGAAAAACATACCGGTAATATCTGAGTTGGACTTTGCACAACGTTTTACAAATGCAAAAATCATTGCAGTAACTGGTACGAATGGAAAATCTACAACATCATCATGGATTTATCATACTTTCAAACTCGCAGGATATAAGGTGTGTTTAGCCGGAAATATCGGCGTTAGTTTTGCAAAAGAAGTGGCAACAGGGGTGTATGACTGGTATATTCTGGAAGTCAGTTCCTTTCAGTTGGACAGTTCGTATTCTTTTCATCCATACATCGCCATTCTTACCAATATTTCAAGGAATCATCTGAATAGATACGATGCTTCGATGCAAAACTATATTGAAGCAAAACTCAGAATACTTCAAAATCAAACTTCCAGTGATTATTTTATTTTCAATGCAGATGACCAAAACACTTTAGACGCAATTACAAAAAAAAATATACCATCTGTTCAATTGCCTTTTTCTCTTGAAAGGACTTTAAATACAGATGGTGCATGGATTGAAAACCAACACATCATTATACAAATCAATCAATTAAAAACTCATCTTATGAATGTAGTAGAATTAGGATTAAAAGGAAGGCACAACATTTACAATGCCTTGGCTGCTGCTCTGCCATCCAGAATAGCAGAGATTAAAAACGAAATTATTCGTGAAAGTTTCAGAACCTTTGAAAATCTGGAACATCGTATGGAGTATGTGGTCACCGTCAATGGCGTTGATTATATCAATGATTCCAAAGCCACCACGGTGCATGCCGCATACTTTGCATTGAGCAGTCAGACAAAGCCAGTGATATGGATATGTGGTGGACAAGACAAAGGGAATGATTACAACGAACTCTTAGAAGTGGTAAAAGAAAAAGTAAAAGCACTGGTATGTTTAGGTAAAGACAACAAAAAAATTGTTGAGGCATTTAAAAATACTGTGCCTGTGATTGTGGATACGCATTCTATGGAAGATGCAGTACAGTCCGCTTATCGTTTAGCCAAAAAAGGTGATGTGGTGTTGTTATCGCCGGCCTGTGCCAGTTTTGATTTATTTAAAAGTTATGAAGAAAGGGGAGAACGATTCAAAACAATTGTAAAACAATTGTAATTTATTTATGCGCTTTCTGAATATTATAAAAGGAGACAGAACTATTTGGTTGATCGTTGTTACGCTCTCTATCTTTTCTGCGTTAGTGGTGTACAGTTCTTCCATTGCTTTGGCTTATCGCTACAAAGATGGACATTCAGAATATTTTTTATTTAAGCACGTTAGTATTACATTGGTGGGTTTATTTTTTATTTACATTATTCATAAGATTAAAATTGATGCCAAACATTTTAATATCATTGGTGTTGTTGGTTTTCTTTTAAGTATTCCATTATTAATTTATACATTTGTGTCTGGTGTTAAATCAGGGGAGGCAAGCCGGTGGGTAGAAGTTCCCGGTTTGGGTATTACTTTTCAATCTTCAGATATTGCAAAAATTATGTTGATTTTCTTTATAGCAAGAAATCTGGCTTTTAATGCAAAAAAACTAATGGATGTAAGAAGTGTTGTATTAAAAATATTATTCCCTACTTTCATTGTTTGTGGTTTAATACTTTTATCTAATTTTTCTACTGCCTTTCTTCTTGCAGTAACAGTATTTTATCTGATACTTTTAAGTGATATTGAAATAAAAATTTTGCTCAAGATATTTGGTATTATATTGATTGTTGGAATTATTTTCATCGCTGTGGTATATTTTTTTCCAGATATTTTTCCAAGAGGAAGAACGTGGAAATCCAGAATTGAAAATTTTTCAACACAAGATAGCAAAACAAATTATCAGATTGAACAGGCCAAAATTGCCATTGCAAACGGGCCTATTATTGGAAGGGGACCTGGCAACAGTGCACAAAGAGCATTTTTACCGCAAGCAAACTCTGATTTTATCTATGCTATACTGATTGAAGAGTATGGTTCAATAGCCGGAATAATGGTGGCATTGGCATTTTTGACTATCTTTTTTCGTTCTATACGAATTGCTCAAAAATCAGACAATTTGTTTTATACATATCTGGTAGCCGGCTTGTCGTTCAATCTGGTTTTGCAAGCTATCGTGAACATGGCAGTAGCTGTTAATCTAATACCAGTAACAGGCCAGCCCTTGCCATTTATCAGCATGGGTGGTACATCCATAGTATTTTCAAGTATCAGCATTGGCATTATACTCAATATCAGCAGACAAATTCATGAAAAAAGAACATCTAAAAAAACAACATCAGAAACTACTCCAGAACATAAATTATCTTTAGCAACATCCTGATGAAAGCATCTTTGAATATTATATTAAGCGGAGGTGGAACAGGTGGCCATATTTATCCTGCATTGGCTATCGCACGCTCTATTCTTGAAATTCAGCCCAATGCCAAGATACTATTTGTCGGTGCTAATGGAAGAATGGAAATGGAAAAAATACCTGCAGCGGGTTTTACAATAAGAGGCATTGATATTATCGGACTGCAAAGAAAAATAAACTTAAAAAATTTTTTTCTTCCGTTTTATCTTTTAAAGAGTATTCAACAAGTCAAACATATTTTCCGTGCATTTCAGCCCGATATGGTCATTGGAACAGGAGGTTATGTGAGTTTTCCGGTATTACTTATGGCGCAATTACAAAATATCCCAAGCTATATTCAGGAACAAAATGCGTATGCCGGACTGGCCAATAAACTATTAGCCAAGCGAGCAAAAAAAATCTTTGTAGCGTTTGAAAATATGGAGATGTTTTTTCCAAAAGATAAAATTGTGTTTGCCGGAAATCCTGTGAGAAATGATTTGCTGAATTTAAATAAAGAAAAGGCACTTCAACATTTTCAACTTAATTCGGCACATCCTGTTGTATTGGTATTGGGTGGAAGTTTAGGTGCTAAAAGTATCAATGAAGCAATTTTAGGGAATATAGAGTATTTTATTCAAAATCGTATTCAACTCATCTGGCAAATGGGGAAAAATTTTTATTCTCAATTGTCTTTTGAGGTGAAAAAGAAATTAGAAGTTCCGAATGTAGTTTACAAAGAGTTTATCTATGAAATGGATAAAGCGTATGCGGCTGCAGATGTAATAATTTCAAGAGCAGGTGCCAGTACTATTGCAGAATTATCCGTTGTATCAAAGCCCTCTATACTTATTCCTTCCCCCAATGTAACAGATGATCACCAAACCAAAAATGCACAAGCAATGGTTCATCAACACGCTGCACTGATGATAAAAGATACTGAAGTGAACAAGCAATTAATGAACACATTAGATCATCTCTTGAAAAACAAAACACTGCAAGATACCTTATCTCAAAATATCCAAAAATTTTCAAAACCAGAGGCCTCTAAAAACATCGCACAAATCATTTTACAGGATTTTAATCATAACTCTGCACTATCATGAAATCAATTCTTGATTATAAATTGTATTATTTTTTAGGTATTGGTGGCATTGGAATGAGTGCATTAGCACGATACTTTAAATGGAATAAAAAACAGATTATTGGTTATGATAAAACGGAAACAGAATTAACCAAACATCTTTGTGAGGAAGGAATAGAATGTTATTATTCTGAGAAAAATGAAGACGAATTAAAAGAGAAATTAAACGACTATTCACCACAAGATGTTTTAGTAATCTATACACCAGCCATACCAAAAGATTTAAAAGAGTGGATATATTTTAGTAAGTATTCTTATACGATTAAGAAAAGAGCAGAGGTGTTAAGTGAAATTGTAAATCAACACCATTGCATTGCAATCGCAGGCACGCATGGAAAAACAACCACAACGGCCTTAATTACACACATCTTCAGGAGTGCTTCTAAAAACATCATTGCATTTGTTGGCGGTATCATGTCTAATTACGATACCAACTTTATGTATGCGCTTCCATCACAGGATGAGGAAATATATACGATTGCAGAAGCCGACGAATACGATAAATCATTTTTAACGCTAATGCCGGAAGTAGCCGTCATTACAAGTGTTGATCCAGATCATCTGGATATCTATCACACACAAGAACATTTGATTCAAGCGTATCAGAGATTTGCAGCAAATGTCCGTCCATCGGGTCTTTTGCTTGTTAATAAATCTGTGGATAAGTTTTTTCAAAATCACAAAAGTATAAGCACCTTCGCTGTAAATTTGAATGGGCAAATTAGTGCTCAAAACGTACGCTTTTTAAATCATCAAATGCTGTTTGATTTATACATAGAAAATAACATATTCCCAAACGTAGCATTAGGAATTCCGGGCATACACAATGTACAGAATGCCCTGGCTGCTATTGGTGTGGCAAGACAGTACAAACTCTCTTTTGAAACTATTTTTGAGGCATTAAAAACTTTCAGAGGCGTTAAACGACGCTTTGAATTTCACATAAAAACCGATCAATTGGTCTTAATTGATGATTATGCGCATCATCCGGAAGAGATGAAGAGTTTTTTAAGTGCTGTCAGAATGTTATATCCGGATAAAAAAATTACAAGCATTTTCCAACCACATTTATACAGTAGAACCAGAGATTTTATGGAGGCATTTGCAGAAGTGTTGGCCAACTATTCGGATGAAATTATTTTATTGGACATTTATCCTGCTAGAGAATTACCGATACCGGGCATTAGTTCAGCCAGCTTATTAGACAAAATCAATCATCCCAACAAAAAAATAATTACAAAAAACGAATTACCAATTTATTTAAGTCAGTCGCACCACGAAATTATCTTGACAATAGGTGCAGGAGATATTGATACATTGATACCATCTATAAAACAACAATTAATAAAAGAATGGCATTAAAAAAAATATATAAAACAATTTTAGTGGTTACAGGAAAAATTATTTTTCTGTGCTTTGCCCTATTATCATTAGCTTTTGTAAATCATGAATACAAGAGAAAAACAGTAGAGGTGGTCAATATTAAAATTCATTCTCAAAATCAACCTGCTTTGTGTAGTGTTGAAGAAGTTGAAAAGATGATGAGAATCAATCATCTGGAGTTAGAACATAAATCTTATCGTGAATTGAACTTTCATAAAATAGAAGAAATAATCAATGAGGGGAATGAAATAAAATATTCCAATATCTACTTTACAGTGGATAAACAATTGTACATTGAAGTTACAGAGCGTAAGCCCATTGCCAGGTTACTATCAGGAGGTATAAATCACTATATTGATGAAGAATGGAAACTCTTTCCTGTGAGCATTGCATACAAAGTTCCTTTGATTGTAGGCGAATTTTATGAAAATACAGAAATATACAAAAAATACTCTATCAAAAATTGTTTGAAATCCAAAGCATTGTCAGAGATTTCTGCTCTGGATGATGTGTATATAGTGCTTCAAAATGTTTTGTCAGATACTTTCCTGCTTAATTTTATAGATTACACCTATATTGATAAAAATCAAGGCATCACCATTTATCCGGTTGTAGGAAAGTTTAAAATTGATGTTGGCTCATCCGAATACTTTCATGAAAAAATGAATAAGTTAAAACTTTTTTTGAAAGAAGGATTAAATAAAAATGATGGATGGAATAAATATTCTGAAATCAATTTAAAATTCAAATATCTTATTTATTGTACTAAAAAATGAATGTATGGAAATTTTGAACAACTCAACATCTTCTAATTTTTCTGAAAGTAATTATTCAGCCGATTCTCCAGTAGTAGTAGCATTGGATATTGGTACTACTAAAATTGTTACACTGGTCGGTGTAAAAAATAAATTTGGGAAAATAGAGATATTGGCCTATTCGAACGTGCCATCAAAAGGTGTGTTAAGAGGGGCCGTAGCCAATATAAAAGATGCTACTGAAAGTATCGGTAAATCTATTAAAGAAGCCGCAACAAAATGTAATGTAGAAATTGCAGAAGTGGTAGTAGGCGTTGCCGGACAATACATAAAAAGCATCAATCAAAGTGTGTCCTTAACCATTGCTAATGACGAAGTAACGGAAGCCGACATCAAAAAGATGATTGAAGATATAAGGCAAATTTCCAATAAACCCGGTGAAAAAATCATCTCCATCATTCCGCAGGATTTTATCATAGATAATGTGAATGGAATTACGAACCCTATTGGCTATTCCGGAAAACATATTAAAGGAAACTTTCATGTAGTGTCTGTTACCGAATCCATCATCAAAAATATACATAAATGTATCGAAGCCAATGGCCTGAGTATTCAGGAATTTTTTCTGGAACCAATAGCCAGCGCGGCCGCTGTACTCACAGAAGAACAAAAAGAAGCCGGCGTGTGTTTGATTGACATAGGAGGCGGCACTACAGATATTGCCATTTATCATGGCAACATCATTCGTCATTCAGCAGTCATACCGTTTGGGGGTAATATTATTACAAATGATATTAAAGAATTGTGTCAACTCACAGAAAAGCAGGCAGAAACTCTGAAAACCAAAGAAGGATATGCCATGCCTTTTGAGGAGTTAAAATCAAAAAACCTCAAACTTATTCGCCCTACTGAAAATCTTTTAGATAAAACAGAGCACTCCAAAACAGTAAATGCACACTTATTGGCAGAAGTAATTTGTGCCCGACTTCAGGAGATTATCGGTTTTATTGATCTGCAATTAGAATATTCCGGATACAAAGAAAAATTATCTTCTGGTATTATACTCACAGGGGGCGGAAGTTTATTGAGAAATATTCAAAGCGTATTTATGGCTAATCTTGGAATAGATACCAGTGTTGGTATTCCTAATCAGCACATTACTACCTCTATTGAAGAACTTAAATCACCGGTTTATTCTACAGCTATAGGACTTTTAATTTTAGGGTTTCAGAATTTAGAAGAAAAATCTGAAACTTCTAAAGATAAAAATAATCTGAATTCTAAAACAGAAAACAGCACCTTATCAGAAAATAAAGAGATTTCAAAACAAGTAAGTGAAAAAAGAAAAAAGAAATTCCTTTCTGGTCTGTACAAAAGCATTAAAGAACTTTTTGAAACACCAGATAATTTAGATAATACCTAAAATATACAATCATTAACAACTTAAAACTTACAACTATGAACACTCAATTTGAAATACCACAAAATTTAAACCCAATGGAGAATATAATTAAAGTGATAGGAGTAGGCGGCGGCGGAAGCAATGCTGTAAAATACTTGTATAATTTGAATGTAAAAAACGTTGATTTTATCGTGTGTAATACCGATAAGCAACATTTAGAATCCAGCCCCATTCCTAATAAAATTCAACTTGGGAAAAACCTCACAAAAGGACTTGGAGCAGGTTGTATTCCAGATAAAGGAAGAGAAGCCGCCATTGAATCCAAAGAAGAAATCAAACAAATGCTGGAAACAAATACAGAAATGCTTTTTATAGCAGCAGGATTAGGCGGCGGTACAGGTACAGGGGCCGCACCTGTGATAGCAGAAGTAGCCAGAAGTTTGAATATTCTGACCGTGGCTATTGTTACCTTGCCTTTTAATTTTGAGGGTAAGAAAAAAATGCAGTATGCTGAAAAAGGATTAGAAGAACTGAAAAAATATGTGGATAGTATTATTATTATCCCTAATGAAAAACTCAAAGAAATATACCCCGGCATGAAAATGTCCGAAGCGTTTGCCAAAGCCGATGATGTAGTTTCTACAGCGGCCAAAAGTATTGCAGAAATTATAACCAATAATCTACACATTAATGTGGATTTCAACGATGTAAGAACTGTGATGCAAAACAGTGGTACTGCACTGATGGGTACGGCTATTGCAAGAGGCGAAAACAGAGCATTAGAGGCCTTAAAAAATGCTATCAATCACCCATTACTCGTTAATAATAAAATTGAAGGGGCTAAACATATACTTTTAAGCATTACCACCGGCACCGAAGATCTTACTACCGATGAATTTGAAGCCATTACAAATTATATTGAAGAAGCATCGGGCGGCTTGGCTGATGTCATTCCGGGATATGGCAATGATCCCTCTTTAGGCGATGCTGTTTCCATAACTATCGTGGCTACCGGCTTTAATTCGGATATTCCATCAGAAAAGAAAGAGCCCCTTATTAGAAGCTTTACTAATGTAACCAAAATAGAAGATATACAATTAAGTGAAAAATCTGAAACAAAATTAATGGAAAACAACGCGATGCTAACAGAAGGACGGCGTGATTTGTCAGAAACACAAGCCGAATCCGCTGCATCTATTCGCATAGAAGTAGTACCGACAACTGTTGAAAACAATGATGCAAAGACCTCTGAAAATACACTCTTTCCGATTGATGCAAAGGAAAGTAACAACGAACCAGATAGTTCAATATCAGAAAGCAATGACCTGAATGTTGGAATTTTTGAATCGTCTTTAAAAGAAGACATCGTGCCATTAGATATGCCCGACAACTCCAACGAAACATCGCCAGTAGCCAAAATAATAGAACGGAATCCTAATACCTTTGAACATTCGGATGCAAACAGTACTCTGGAACAATTGTCTGAAAACATTAAAAACATCACTGAAAAAACATCTAATTTAAGAAAACAAATCTTGGATTTGAATAACCCTGCTGTTTTTCATGAATTAGAAAGCAAGCCGGCCTACCTCCGAAAAAAAGAACAAGAAAATCAGAAAAACACACCATCACCCCATCGGTTTTCAAATGATCACTCCAATTACACAGTGGACGAAAATGGCCACATTAAGCCCAATAGCCCTTATCTAAACGATCAGGTGGATTGAGAAATACTTTTGATAAAGGAGAAGAACTACAAAACTAGTTTATCTTGAGACCTTTGCTTTAATTTTGCAACACGAACCTTCTGTCTTTTACTTCGCAGGATTATTAAATAAGTTAGAAATGCTGAAAATAAGAAATCGTTTAAAACCAGAGAAAAAAATTAGTTTTGCAAGATACTCATTTTAAATTTTGACTCTAAATATTTTATCGTAAAAAATGATAATCAAAATTACTCCTAACAAGCCACAAGACAAAGAAATTGAAAAAGTCATTCGGGTTTTAAAAAATAGTGGTGTCATCATTTATCCTACCGACACAGTGTATGCATTAGGATGTGATATTTATCAAACAAAAGCAATTGAACGAATTGCACGATTGAAAAAATTAGACCCTGAAAAAGCCCTTTTTACTTTTATATGTTCGGATCTTTCAGATATTTCAAATTATGTATTACCAATTCCCAACTCTGTATTTAAAACCATTAAAAAACTCATTCCCGGCCCATATACTTTTATTTTGAATGCTAATAACAATGTGCCTAAAATTTTGAAGCAAAACAGAAAAACGATAGGTATTCGTGTGGCAGATAATAACATTACTCGTGAAATTATCAAACAATTAGGAAATCCGATACTTTCTTCCAGTTTGGTAGATGAAGAAGATGATATTAAAGAGTATTTCACAGATCCATACGAAATTTATGAACAATACAACAACAAAGTAGATTTAATTGTAGACGGAGGGTATGGCAATGTAGTGCCTTCCACTATTTTAGATTGCACGAAAGAAGAAATAGAAATAATCCGCGAAGGCGCCGGAAAAGTGGAGTGGTGAAAGAAAGAGTTGTAGATACTCTGAGAACTTTAAGATGTAGATGATGTTAAGTGAAGTTCTTTACTTTAATTTTATTTGAACAGAGTCTTCATTAAAAAATAATTTTT
>CAZNVL010000015.1:0-31458 GCA_964576565.1 uncultured Flavobacteriaceae bacterium
TTTTAAGAACGTTTTTGTAGTTCTTGCAAGAGGGTTTTTATCCAATGTGCGTTGGAAGTGCCGATAGAGAATTTTTCTCCATTGTATAAGGTAATTTCCAAAACGTTTTTTCCAAAAGTATAAAAATATCTTTTGTTTTTCTTTCGCAGGTTAAAACGAATGCTTTTTAGTAAAGGATAAGGTATTTTTTTAATTGTAATGTTTTGAATCTCATTTATGGATATAAACACTTCTTTGGAAGTCAATTGTCCTTTAATATGAATTTTATCGGGGAAAATTTGTAGATGAAAGTGATAAATGAAATTAAAAATCAATGAGAGGATTAAAATAAAGCAACCTAACCAAAAGAAAATCGTGCCGGAATGTGGTATGTGTTGAATGGGATAACTGCCAATTTTAATGATAATAATTTTTACCGGCTTCGGGTTTTCGCTCCAATAATACGCCACAAAACAAAGCATTGCAAAAATCAAGCGAATGATTTGTCCTTTGCGATTTTGCCCAATGTATTGCTTTTCTTCGTATAATAAATAATTACTCACAAACGCTGATTTTTAAAATAGTTTTGGTGTCAGAAGTGACTTTGTACTTTTCGTTCACCAAATTTAAATGGCTTATCCAGATAATAACTCCGTTAGGATGGCATAACAGAATAATTTGATCTTTCAAAATTAAGGGGACATTTTTGTCAATCAAAATGTCGCTTAACTTTTTTACATACGATGTGCCCAATAACTGGAATCTATCGCCGTTTTTTCTGTGTCTCAAAATCAGTGGAAATTCCAGAATATCGGCATTGATAAAGTTTGCATCAGAAGATTTTAGGTTTAATTTTGTAGTATTTTCAATCCATTCAAAATGAACATCGTTGGAATACAATTGTAGTTCCTGAATGTTTTTAGCAATATATTCTTGTGAATAAGGTGATGTGCTATTATTTTTTGGGAATAAAAAAAGATAATTTCTATCGGCTAAAAGAATGTATTCGTTAGAAATGAATTGCTTTCCCGCTTGTGAATGCGGATGATGAAGGTGTTGAATAATATCTTCTGTTTGGGACTCCTTAAATCCAAAGTCAGATAAATAGTTTTGTAAAACAAAGTGTAGGTGTGGAATTTTTTTTAAGAGCTGTTTATGGATCTTGATATACTTTTTTTCAAAAGCAATAACAGGATGTAGCAGTTCTTGAATTTGTTGATTTACAAAACATCTGGCTTCTTCAATATTTTGAATATTTTTTTGAATAATAGAATGTAGCTGTGGTTGAAGTTTTTGAAATGCAGGGATAATGTGATGTCTTAAGTAATTGCGTTGGTATTTATCTTCATGATTAGAAGCGTCTTCTCTGTAACTTAACTGATTGCTTTTTGCGTATTGTAAAATATCTTGTTTGGTAAATGGTAATAAAGGTCTGACGATGGAATGAGATTTTAATGGAATGCCTGTCAAACCATCAATCCCTGTGCTTCTCAACTGATTCAAAAGAATAGTTTCAATAATGTCATCCAGATGATGAGCAGTCAACAAGTAAGAAAAATGATGTGCTTTCATTAATTCATTAAACCAATGGTAACGAAGTTGTCTCGCGGCCATTTGAATGGACAAGCCGTGTTGCTTAGCATACTCCTTTGTATTAAATTTGATAGAATAAACCGGAACATTGTATTTTTGAGATAATTTCAATACAAATTGCTCGTCGTCATCGGAATCTTTTTCACGCAATCCAAAGTTGCAGTGCGCCATTGCAAAGGTAAAATCTCCTTTATGTAATAAATGGGCAAGCACTACTGAATCAAGGCCGCCGCTAATGGCGAGCAACAAAAAATCCTTTTTCCCAAAAAGCGAATTTTTATTTATGTTTGCCAAAAATCTCTGAAACATCTTTTACAAAGATAAGTAATAAAAAGATGACCCCTTCAAAAGTTCATCCGCAAGCAAAACAAATGGTAGATAATTATATTGAGGAATTACCGCAATGGAGCAAAGAAATTTGTGAGAAGTTAAGAGCGATTGTTTTATCTGTTTCACCTCAAATTCAGGAAGATTGGAAATGGAATCATCCCAATTATTATTGTAATGGTATGATTTGTGGGATTTGGGCTTTTAAGGATCATGTAACGTTTGTATTTTTTCAAGGAGCATTAATTGATGATCATTATTCGGTGTTATCTTCGCATCCTGATAATTTGCACAACAGACATATTAAATATACAGAACTCTCACAAATCCATTCTGAAATTATTAAGAACTATTTGCTTCAAGCCATTGAGAATAACAAAAAAGGATTACGAATCAACCAGACCAAAACAAAGCATATTGAAATTCCTTTTTACATTAAACACGCTCTGGAAAATGTCGGATTATTTGAAAGCTTTGACAACATGAGTTATTCTCATAAAAAAGAATACATTTTGTGGATTAAAGAAGCAAAGAAAGAAGACACAAGAAACAGGCGAATTGAAAAAATGATTGCATTACTTCGTGAAAAGTTTGGCTTATCATCTTTGTAAAATGAATCGTGTATCCCTATTTTTGTTACTTATTGTATTATTCCAGAACGTTATATGGTCACAAAAAGTGGGCGTAGTATTGAGTGGAGGAGGTGCTTCAGGATTAGCACACATTGGTGTTTTAAAAGCGCTAGAAGATAATCATATCCCGATTGATTATATTGTGGGGACTTCGATGGGGGCTGTAGTGGGTGGCTTGTATGCTTCCGGTTATTCACCGGATAGCATTATGAATATTCTCAAAGACGAAGAGTTTATTCAAATCAGCAAAGGAAATATTCCTGATAAGTATATTTATTACATTAAACAAGCTAAGGAATATGCCTCCTGGATTCGTTTTCGTTTTTCTATTAAAGATAAACTCATCAAAAACATTCCGGCGAACGTGATCAATTCGGTTCCTATTGATTTCTTTCTGTTAGAAAAATTTGTATATGGAAATCAAAAACGACATTTTGATAGTTTGTTTGTCCCTTTTCGCTGTGTGGCTTCAGATGTGGAGAACAAACAAAAAATTATTTTTAGTACCGGCAATTTGTCCGATGCTATCCGAGCGTCTATGAGTTATCCTTTTTATTTAAGACCAGTATGGATTAATGGTAAATTGTTGTATGACGGAGGGTTATACGACAATTTCCCGACCGATATTTGTTACACAGAATTTTATCCGGATTTCATAATTGGATCAGACGTAAGCGACGTACATCTTCCGCCAGAAGAAGATAATATTTATTTACAGCTTCGTAATATGATGATGGTCAAGAAAGATACGCTTAAACGTTGTGATAATGAAGTCATCATACGACCTTATAGTAGTAATAGTTTGTTTGATTTTGAGTCGACTCAATCTTTGATAGATAGCGGGTATAACGCCACTTTACGTCAATTGCCAGAAATACAAAAACATATTCAAAAATACAGAAACGCGTATGAAGTTTATCTCAGGAGATCGCACTATCTATCCAACCAACCAACCATTTGCTTTCAAAATGTAACTGTTGAAATGGTAGATAAAAAAAGTGATTCCACTTATATAAAAAAATCCCTACAACCACAAAAAACAGCTTTCTATTTCAATGAATTTAAGAAAAGATATTTTTATCTGGCTACCGATGAACGAATAAAATTTATGTATCCGCGTTTATACTTTTTGGATAATTCCAATGTGAACCTCCATATTTTAGCTAAGTATGAAAAACCCTTTTTCTTTGATATTGGCGGCATCGTATCAAACCGTCCTGTCAACGAGATATTTGCAGCCCTTCAATACAATTATATCGGAAAGTTGGGTTTATCTCTTTATGGAAATGGCTATTTGGGACGCTTATACAATGGTGCCCTTGGAAAACTAAAAATAGATTTTCCCTCACAAAACCCTTTCTTTATAGATGTGGCGGCTTGCTATTCGAGATGGGATTTTTTTAAAAGCAGCACTTTGTTTTTTGATTTTAAGAAACCGGCCTTTCTGATTCAGGAAGATACTTATGAAGAATTGAATTTCGGATTACCATTGGGCACTAAAGGTGTTGGGTCATTGGGTGGCGGTGTGGCTAACTGGATTAATTATTATTATCAGGATGTAAACTTTAATTTTACCAATAAAGACACAACGGACAATACACAGTTTAATTACTATTACTTACAATCTACGTTGGATATTAACAACCAAAACAAACGATTGTATCCCAATAGCGGAGCAAGATTGTTTTTAAAAATCAAATACATTAAAGGCAATGAAAGTTTTACACCGGGCAGTTTGGCACCAGATAAAACACGATTGGAAAACAAAATGCATAAAGATTGGTTTTATATCCGAATGTTTTCGGATAATTACATTAAAACCATCCGACAATTTAAATTGGGTTACTATTTTGAATACACCTTTTCTACACAAGATTTTTTTTCAAATTACACTTCTACCATTTTATCTGCTCCTGCGTTTTATCCAACTATTGAAAGCAATACTATTTTTTTGCCGGATTTTAGAGCATATCATTATTTTGTTTTAGGTGGTAAATCTGTAACTTCTATTTTTAGCCGCGTAGATGCTCGTTTTGAATTATATTGGTTTCAACCGATACAGGCAATTGTGAATAATCATTACAAAGCCGATTTTGCCAATCCATTGGTTTATCAAAATATCGCAGGAAGTGGAACACTAGTGTTTCATAGTCCACTCGGGCCTATAGCGTTCTCCGTAAATTATTACAAAAACGCCGAACGCAATTTTACATTTTTCTTTCACTTTGGTTATCCCATTTTTAATAGAAAGAGTTTAGAATAATAAACGAATGGTTACTCACATTATTTTTTCTTCTTTTGCTAATTGAACGATGTATTGTTTTACTTTTTCAGACAAGATATTATCGGAAGTGGCTCTTTCGTAGGTTTCGCAAAAGGTGAGGATATTTTGCACTAAAAACTTTTTCATTTCATCGGTGGTCATTTCTTTGGTCCAAATATCCATCCGCAAAGTATTGTTTTCTTTCCCATCCCATAAAGCCAATGCTATACTTTTGCATTCTCCTTTTTCCATAATTTGTGGAGCTTCCCATTGGATATTTTCCGGAATGTGTTTGTCGTCTGTTAGAACTTCAATAATGATTTTGTTTCTTGCCATAAAGATTATTCTATTTTTTTAGTAGCTTCAAAGCGTGGATTGAAGCGGGATATATTAATTGAAAAACGAATCCGATGATACCATTTATCCAATCCGTTTAGTATTAAATTATCATACAATTCTTTGCTCATAAGTATTGGAAAGTAAACATTTATATTTCCAAGAGAATATTGTATTCCTGCATCGTAATAGGACTGAGTTAAAGAGGAACGAGAAGCATTAGGAAAAAAACGAGGATAATCATCACGCGTTACAACAAGGTCTGCAAACACTCTAAATCCTTTGAAAAAAGGTGAATACAAATTAATTGCACCTAACCAATCAATGCTGTATCCTAAAGCCGTCCAGGTTTTCAGATTCCCTTCTGTTTCAACAAACTGTTGTCTGTAAAACACATCGCCCTGATTTCTTCCTAAATAATAATAATCCATCAAATAATCTTGTGTGTTGGAATATCCGGAAGGCCGAAAGGCATAAGGAGATTTGAGATAGAGTTCTTGATAATTCGGCGTGTTGTTGGTAGGTGGCGTTCCATAAATGGTTTTGTAAATTGTTTTGCCGCCTAAAAATTTTCCTGCAAAAATTCTGTATTCCCAATATCTTTTGCGACTGCTGTATAATTTTCCTGAAAATGTAAGCGAAGATTTGAGAAAGAAATCGTTGTGCTGAAGTTTTAATTCTAATCGGTGAGGTTGAACAATGTGCGTATTATCATACGTATAAACATATTCATTCATCCAGTTGTAAGTAGGATGTGAGGAAGGAAGTAAGGGTAATTGTGTATTTCTATCGGATAGTAAAACGGAGCGAAGGGTTAGGTAATGATGTTGTTTATTGAGTGGATTTTTTTGTTGGAATTGGATGTTAATGTAGGGTTCTAATTTCAAGTATTGTGTGGATGATTTTCTTATGTTTGAATAGAAATACGAATACGATTTTGAAGCAAGGCCTATTTGAAAAATTTTAAAGTAGTTTTTAGGGAATAAATTAACATAAATATCCGCACTACCTACAACTGTTTTGCTATTAAATGCATACATTGGAGCAATAAATCCTTCTATTTTTTTGGGGAAAATTCCATAGTTGTAAAATGCAAGACCTAGCATTGAACCGTCGTTTTTATTCCAAGCATATACAGGCGAAAAATGTAATTGAGTTTTATAGAAATGGTCGGCTTTCCAAATAAAATTGAGTTGAAGGGGATTTGTTTTCTTAAATAGTCCTTTGGTGCGAATAGTATTGTTTCTACGATTCCGTTCGGGCATAATTTCATTGTAGTCAATCCGGAAATAATCTGCTTCCAGCGGCGGAAAGGAGAAAGTTTCTTTTTTAGTAATGTTGGTTTTCCAGATTTCTGAAATCACTTTATTGTCTTTAATGGCTTGTACTACAACAGGGGCTGTAAATTGTCCTTTATTTTTTATTGTAACCTCGTATATGTTATTTTCATTTTTTTTAATGTGGCTGATTTTATAATCTATTTTTTTATTCGTCATGGTAAGATTTTCAATAAGCGGGATATTGTCACCACCACCAAAGTAATCCAATAGTATTTTTAAATCTTGTGGATACGGATGTTTGAATTTAAAGGTTTTGAAATAAAAAGCCATTGCTTCATCAAATACTTCTTCACCAAAGAAGTTCTTTAAATAATCTGTAACGACAGCAGTTTTACAATAAACAGTGCCGGCATAATTGAGTTCTGTGTATTTTGTAGAATGTTGTAAAATAGGCAAATCCGCATTGTGAGAAGCTAAGAGGAGATAAGCCCATTCATAATATTTGCGTTGCGGAAGATGATAGAGGCCTAAAATATCTTTTTTACTAAGATCGGAAAGACCTATCGTTGCTGCAAGTTTTAAATCCGGATATTTTTTAGATAAATAACGCATTTCATAAAAAGAAACAAGGCCTTCATCCATTGCCGGAAAATCTCTTTCGTTAGAAGCTAATATGCCATAAAACCAGTTGTGCGCGACTTCATGGACAATAATCTCTTCTAACTGTTTTGGGTCGTTCGATTGATTGATGAGTGTAATGGTTGGATATTCCATTCCGCCGCCAGCTGCTGTTGAGCCATCTACTGCACTGACATTGTTGTAAGGATAATCGCCCACATAATAGGAGAGAAACAAGGTGGCTTCATTAATATATTCAAGAGCGTCTTTCCATAAAGAAAGATTAGCAGGAGTAAAATATAACCAAGTTTTTACTTTTTTCTTGCTATCAAAGAGTTCTATTTCGTCATTGAGAATGAGAAATCGTTTGTCAGCAAACCATGCAAAATCGTGCACATTGCTTTCTACAAACCGAACGGTTTTATATGTTTTACTACTTGGCGGAAATTGGTTGCTTATTGCGGTGTCTTTTTTTTCAATGAGTCGTTTGGTGAGTTCTATTCTTTTTTGGATAAAGGTATTTTCTTTTTCATCGTCTATTCGATTGCCAGTAGCTGCTACCACATAATTTTCTGGTACGGTGATGCTGACATCAAAGCTCCCGAACTCGCTGTAAAATTCGCCATTATGTAAGTAGGGCATTGGATGCCAGCCGTATCTATCATACACTGCGGGCTTGGGATACCATTGTGTAATATAATAGGCATTTCCGGTGTGTCCCAATCTTGAAAACCGGGCATTCGGAATTTTGACATAAAATGGAGTAGAAATTTTTATAGATTGATTAGGCAGTAAGGGCTCATTCAGATAAACAATAGCAATATCAATTGTATCGTTGTCAATTTTCCATTGGCAGGATGTTCCGTTTATTTGGAAGTTTAAACTATCCATAAATCCACGCTCTTCTGGTTTTGAAAAATAAAAAGATTTTTCGCCTAATTGCAAGAATTGTTTAGCCAAGCAAGTTTGGTTATTTTTGTAAGCGTTTGGCCAAAGGTGGAAATAGATATAATGAAGTGTATCTGACGAATGATTGGTGTATTCTAATTCTTCAAAGCCCTTTAAGGAGTGTTCTTTATCATTAAGAGTAACAGAAATAGTATAATTGACTTGTTGTTGAAAATACTCTGATAAACTGGTGGGAGTATTTTGAGCGTGTAAGAAAGATAAAAAAAAGAAACACAAACTAGTTATTCGTTGTTTCATGTTTATCGCTGGATATTAAGCGCCGAATAGTTCTTTCAGTTTGTTTTCTAGTTCTTCTCCTCTTAATCCTTTCGCAATTATTTTTCCGTCTTTATCAATTAAGATAGTGTAAGGAATGGCTTCTACATTAAAGGTTTGCACCACTTCGCTGTTCCAGAATTTCAAATCGCTTACTTGTGGCCAAGTAATACCGTCTTGCTTTATCGCCTCTATCCAATTTTGTTTGTCCTTATCTAAAGATACACCAAAAATTTCAAATCCTTTGTTTTTGTATTTTTTGTATAAAGAAACAACAAATGGCATATCAGCCCGACAGGGCTTGCACCAACTGGCCCAAAAATCAATCAATACGATTTTCCCTCTGAATGAGGACAAACGAAGTTCTTTTCCGTTGGGATCTGGCAGAGCAATCTCCGGACAAGGTGTTCCGGGTGAAAGTGCGGACGCACGTGCGGCTATTTTGTGAAGGGACTGTATCATCGGATGATTGGGGTACTTGGCCATTAATGCTTTATCTAATTCTTGATAAACATCGGTGTATTTTTGCGGGTCTAACATTTGTAGTGCAATGATAGACGCAAATTTGTCTTTATGCTCCTTTACTTTTATTGCCAATTCGCTTGCCCATTGATCCAAAATATTTTGATATACTTTGTCAATATCTTCTTTTAATTGGTTAATTTTAGCAGAATCGTTCGGATTTTTCATGATTTCAGATTGAAATATCTGCTGTAAAGAATCTATTTTGGTTTTGTATTTTTTCCCGATCGCATTAAATTCATTAAAAGCATCTGTTTCTTTTGAACCGTTTATTTTAGCTTCGGCTATATTCTTTGCTTCGGCCTGAAAAGAAACTTTATCTACAGAATCTAAAACTAAAATGGCAAAATTTTGTGGTTCTATGCGAATTCTGTAAAAATTCAGAGAGGGCTTGAATTTTGTAAACTCAAAATGTCCGTTTTGGTCTATTACAACACTATCTACCGTTACCGCAGATTGAGAGGTTAATTGATCTAAGTAAACTGTTTTACCGGCGCCGTCTTTTATTTCACCGCTCAAATACGCGTTGTTGTTTTCTTTATTACAAGAAACGAATAAAGCACCCGCTATAATCAATCCAACCGAATACCTGGCTTTTTTCATGATGTTTTTGGGGCAAAAGTAGGTAAAATAATTACACGAATGTTGTTTTTAATAATTTTATTCAAAATTACTTGCTTAACTTTGCCATTTCATTTTCCGGTTTATGCATTTTTTAAATGAATTAAATGCCGCGCAACGGCAATCGGTAGAATATGTAGATGGTCCGCTAATGGTCATCGCCGGTGCGGGCTCTGGCAAAACAAGAGTGCTTACCTATAAGATTGCCTATTTACTACAAAAGGGTTGGAAGCCCTATAATATTCTGGCATTGACATTTACCAATAAAGCCGCTGGTGAAATGAAAGAGCGTATTGCTCAATTAGTAAGCCCTGCTCACGCCAAACAAGTGTGGATGGGTACGTTTCATTCTGTGTTTGCAAAAATTCTTCGGCGGGAAGCTGATAAACTGGGCTACACTCCCAATTTTACCATTTACGATACCGAAGATAGTAAAAAAGTACTCACACAGATTATTAAGCGGATGCAACTGGATGAAAAAAACGGCTATAAACCGTCTTCCATTCTTTCCAGAATTTCGGATTTGAAAAATAATTTAATCTCTCCTTCTAAATACGAAGCATCGCCTCATCTTATATCTGAAGACCGATACAGAAAGCGCGAGTATTTTGGAGAAGTATACAAGAGTTATCAGAAGCAGTTGTACAAAAACTCTGCTATGGATTTTGACGATCTGTTGTATTATACCAATGTTTTGTTTCGCGATTTTCCTGAAACTTTGAAAAATTATCAGAGCTTGTTTCAATATATTTTAGTAGATGAATTTCAGGATACGAATTTTTCTCAATATCTGGCTGTAAAACAATTATCAAAATCACATCAAAAGGTATGTGTGGTGGGCGATGATGCGCAAAGTATTTATAGTTTCAGAGGTGCCGACATTAATAATATCGTTACCAATTTTCGGAAGGATTTTCCTCATCATAAATTATTCAAATTAGAAGAGAATTATCGCAGTACAAAGTATATTGTAGATGCTTCCAATGCCATTATCAAATATAATAAACATCAGATTCCAAAAGAAGTTTATACGAATAATCATAAAGGTGAACCTATTTCTTTATTCGGCTGCACGGATGAAATGCACGAAGCACAAGTCGTAGCAAAAGAAATTTTAAATTTAAAAAACAAAGGAGAAAATTTTTCGGACATTGCTATACTCTATCGTACCAATGCTCAATCTCGTGTATTTGAAGATGTGTTCAGAAGTTTTCAGATTCCCTATAAGATATACGGCGGGATGTCTTTTTATCAAAGAAAAGAAATCAAGGATGTGTTAGCGTATTTCAGAGTGGTCATCAATCCGGGAGACGAAGAAGCGCTGACCAGAATTATCAATTTTCCAACAAGGGGTATAGGAGATACGAGCTTAGAAAAGATGATTAACTATGCGTATGATAATCAAATAACTTTGTTTGAATTAATGCAAAATGCCCGTATTTTACAGGAAGAATTAAACATTAGTAATCGGCAGGTGAGTGTGATAGAAAATTTTGTGACCAATATTATCGGATTTAAAAACATACTTTATGAAACAGAGGTGTACACTTTAGCAGAAGAGATCCTGAAATTTTCAGAGATTATCAAGCATTATGAATCTACTCCAACAGATGAGAATAAAGAACGGTTACTCAATATCAAAGAATTAATGAATGCTATTGAGCAATTTGGTAAAACAGAAAGAACTTTACCAGAACAGGAAGCATTACAGAATATAGATGTTCAGCCGCCGAACTTTAGAACTTTAGATGAGTTTTTGAAAGAAGTAAGTTTGCTGACCTCGCAAGATGAACAAAACGAAGCAGATAGGTCTCCCAAAGTTGTATTAATGACCATTCATTTATCAAAAGGATTAGAGTTTCCAAATGTTTTTATAGTAGGTTTAGAAGAAGGATTATTCCCTTCTTCACGCACGATGTTTCAGGAAGATATTGAAGAAGAAAGACGTTTGTTTTATGTGGCTATCACCCGTGCTAAAAAAAGCGTGTATTTGTCTTTTGCACAAAAAAGATTTATTAACGGACGTTCCAGTTATTCTTCTCCCAGCCGATTTATAAACGAATTACCACAACAATTTTTGAACATTAAACAAATGTATAGCCCGGATACCAATAGAAGGTATTACAAAGATAATTATACCGATGAAAATGGCTATACCTTGTATGAAAAATCAAGTTCCTCTGCTACTTATGAGAAACCTAAAAAATTAGTTTCTGTTAAGCAGGCCCATTCATCAACGGCAGATTATAGTGCCTTAATTCAAAATAAAGAATTAATGAAAGGGGATGTGGTGCATCACGAGAAATTTGGTAAAGGGGTGATTTTAGAAATATCTGGAAAATGGCCGGATAGCAAGGCCATTGTGGCTTTTGAGCATTTCGGACAAAAAGTGTTATTGCTTAAGTTTGCAAAACTACAAAAGGGGTAAAATACCTCTGATTATTTTAATTTTTCATCTATTAACTGTCTTATCTGTTGTTCTTTTTCATGGATTTGTTTTTCCATTTTTTCTACTTCCTCCAAGAGTGTTGGTGTTTCTGGTAAATGCAGAATGCTTTTCGCATTGATGCGCACATTCATAGCCGCACCCAAAACAGCTGTACGAATGCACAATATTCCAACCCCAGCATCTGATAAAGAATTCGGATTTCCTTTTTCTACCAGTGTTTCTATGATTTCTATGCACGATAATGCTGCTTTCATTGTTTGGTATGGGATAAGCATTGCCTGATAAGTGGCTTCATCAATGGCTTTTTTTCGTTTTTCTTTTTCTTGTTCTGTGGTTTTTGGTAAAGCAAACGCTTTCATTACTTCGTTAAAGGCCTGTGTGTCTTTATCAATGAGTTGTAATAATTGTGTCTTTAAATTTTGAAGTTGCTCCGCCAGTGCACTAAAAAAATTGGTCTGTTCTTCCCATCCCTTTTTGTTGGCTGAAAGGTTAGCGACCATTGCTCCAAGTGCTGCACCTAATGCTCCGCATAATGCAGAAACAGAGCCGCCACCGGGCGCCGGACTTTCAGATGCTGTTGTATCTACAAAATCAAGTACTGTTTTATGGATCAATTCACTCTCTTTTGGATCGGCAATGAGATATTCAATCACACGTTCGTTTGGATGGAAGGGTTTAAGTTCATCTAATCCTAATGTTTTTACAGCGATGTGTATTAATTCTTTTTCACTTACTCCGTAAGACAGTCCCTGTTTTTTTAAAAAATATTTTCCTGCTTCTGTAAGGGCACGAAGAGGTACCAATCCTACTAATTCTGATCCTGTTACTCTTAATCCTCTTTTTTCGGCGCTGATACAACAGGCCTCAAATGCTTTGTGCAAAGGCGTTGTGTCCATATCTACCAGATTCATTGAAACCTGTGCGATTCCGTATTCTTCTATGTACCAACCAATGGCTTTAACGGCTTTACACATACCGGGTTGTATTTTGGGTGTACCGTCATCGTTATACAGAATTTTTCCGGTTGGTTTATTGCCTTCTCTCATCACTCGTCCTGCTTCTCTTACATCAAAGGCAACAGAATTGGCACGACGAACGGAGGTGGTATTTAGATTAACGTTGTAAGCAATTAAAAATTTACGTGCTCCGATGACGGTGGCACCGCGTTTGGCATCCATTTCTGAAGGTCCAAAATCGGGTTTCCATTCGGGCTGTTTGATTTTTTGAAAAAATCCTTCGTATTCACCGGCACGAATGACAGAGAGGTTTTTCCGATATTCTTTTGGTTGTGCGTATTCATACAGATACACTGGTATTTGAAGTTCTGTACCGACGCGTTGAGCGAGCCGAATAGCGTATGGTATGGTTTCTTCCATGGTTATATCCCGAATGGGGACGAGTGGACAAACGTCTGTGGCGCCCATTCTGGGGTGTTCGCCTTTGTGATGACGCATATCTATATGTTCTCCGGCGGTTTTTATGCCTTGAAAAGCTGCTTCTACAACGGCTTCCGGTGTTCCTACAAACGTTACAACTGTTCTATTAGTAGCAGCGCCCATATCTACATTCAATACTTTTATTCCATCTACCTTTGCAATGCTTTGAACAATGGCGTCTATGATGGTTTTATCTTTTCCTTCACTAAAATTGGGGACACATTCTATTAAGGGTTGTTTCATAATTTTTTTTGACAAAAGTAAGCATTCGTATTTCAAATAAGGAATATTGTGTGTCCGGATGTTATTTGAAAATTAACTTATAGTTTTTTTGTGTGGTATTTCCAACTAAATCTGTTGCTATTATCTGGATGTAATTTTCATCGGTAGCAAGGCGTTCTTCGGGTATATCTATGACGAGTAATTTTTTAGCGGCATAATAATAAGATATGCAAAATTGATTGTTGAAGTATACTTTGTATTCTTTAATTTTTGTATTGTCGGATAGAGTAAAAAATAATTTTGTTTTATTGAAAGGAATGATAATGGAGTGTCTTTTTTTATTGTAGTGCTTTGGTTGAATGATGGGTGGTGTGCTATCTGAATAGAGATAATAATTGCTGAGTTCATGCACTGAAAATTCTATTTTTTTATTTGTAAACGTATCGGGAAGATAATAGGTTTTGTTGCTTATCAGTAGTGTTTTGTTGAGAATGGAGTATGGCAATTGATGCGTAATGCTGCATTTGGCCGGAAATTTCAAAGAAAGCGGGGTGTGAGAAAATTCTATTTTCTTTTTTTTAGGATTGTACTTAAATGTTGCTTTTATGTCGTGGTATAAGGATTTTTGGGGAATAGACATTTCAAAGTATTTTGTTTTAAGATGATAGTTTTTTTCGCACGGAATGAGTTGTTTTGCAGGGATGTTTTTATAAGGTTGGATTGTTTTTGATTGAATAAATAAAGTGGTATCCAAACAGTTATTCTTTTCATCACAGAGAATGATTTTTAATTTGTGCACATTGGTGTCCTGAAGGATTATTCTGCCTTTATTTATGAGCGTATCATAGAAGAATGGCGGATACAAATGGGTGGCAAAGCATTTTTGATAGGTTTGATTTTTTATTTTATCGGAATAATATTCTACATAAATGGTGTTATCAAAGGTAATGTGGTGCAAACGGTGTTGGTATATTTTTTTGCCATCCAGAAAAAGTTGTACTTTGTAGATATTATTGGGGTTGCCATTTGAATAGGTTTTATCGGTTGCTGAGATGGCTACACCACTTATAGATGGAATAAGGATGGTATCTTGTTGTTGTTTTTTGTGGGTTAGAATGGGAGTAGGTGTTATAGTGTCTGTCAGATTGTAAAAAAGTATGTTGTGTAAGTGTGGCTTGGTGGTGTCTTTGTTATCAAAATAAAACAATGGATTGATGGGGATTTCTGTGAGTTCATCACGAATTTCAAAGTGCAGGTGTGGGCCTGTTGAACTACCGGTATTTCCTGATAATCCGATGGTTTCATTTTTCTTTACAGGAATAGAATCTTTCTTTAAGAAAAGATCTACTTCATTGGTTTGATGAGAAATTAAATAGGTATTCACGCGGTTTTGTATGTTATCTGAAAACTTATTGAGATGAGCGTACACCGATAATAAGCCGGATGGATGATGGATGTACAGTGCCTTTCCATATCCTGTTGAACTAATTTTAATGCGGTAAACATAACCGTCTTCTATTGATTTGACGGGATAGTTTTCGATGCCCTTAGTAGAAAAGTCAATGCCCTGGTGAAAATGATTGTTTCTGATTTCTCCAAAATTTCCGGTAATATCTACGGTGTCAATTGGGAAAGGAAAATATCTTTGAGCAATGATGTGTGTAACAGAAATGATACTGTTTATTAAAATACATACTGTGTAAATTTTCAGATGTTTGATTTTATCTGCTTTTTTTGACAGGTTCATTTTTCGTAAAAAACAATTAAAACAAGGGTATGGAGAGTTGAACGGATGTGCCTTTGTTGATTTTGGAATGTATTTGTAGTTGTGCATTGATTTGTTCTGACAGTGCCCGGATAATAGTGAAGCCCGTACCTGATATATTGTTCTGTAATTGATGTTCGGGGATACCAACGCCGTTATCACTTATGTTGAGTTCAATATTATTTTTTTGCCGTTTTAGTGTAATGGATACTATTTTTTTTCTTTCCATTTTTCCGGAGAAAGCGTATTTTGCAATGTTTGTAACAAGTTCATTAATAATTAAAGAAAATGGAATGGCTGTATTGACATCTAAAATGATGTCTTCCAGGTCGGCTTGTATTTCTATGTCGGTTTGATTGAATGAAAATAAGATATTTTGAATCAGGGCGAGGAGATTGGTAGAGATATTAATACTGGAATAGTTTCTGTTTTGATAAAGTGTTTGGTGAATCATGGCCATAGAATACACTCTGTTTTGAGTATCTTTCAAAACATTGATGGATTGTTGGTTTTGCTCGTTTTGAATTTGAAGATTAATCATACTGGAAATTACCTGTAAATTATTTTTGATTCGGTGGTGAATTTCTTTCATTAGAATTTCATTTTCCTGAAGAAGTGTTTCTAATTGTTTTTGTTTTTCTACTTCTGCTGTGATGTCTATGGCTATACCTGACACTTCGTGAACTTCGTTATTTACAATAATGGGAAATAAATTTACATCTACTGTAATTAATTTATGTTTTTCTAATTCAAAATGGAGTTTAAAATTTTCGTTTGAACCTGTAAATGCTTTTTGATAGTGATAATTTAGTGTTTCGATGAGTTGTGTATTTTGAGTATATTTACCTTTAGATAATTTTTTACCTATTTCGGGGTATTCTCCATAAAGTGTTTTGATGAGTTCTTTATAGTTATTATTAAATAGAGTAATTTCAAGATTTTTGTTCATAGACCATAAGTAAATCGGACTGTTTTCAATGATGGTATTGAGTTTTATAGATTGGTTTTCTATTTGGTGGAGAAAATCGTATTTTTCAGTGATTTCGTGTCCGTAGCAATAGAAATTAATTACTTTATTATTCACTAAATAGGGTTTGAAGGTGATTTTAAATATTCTGTATTTTTTGAATTCTTTATCAAAGTGTCTGATTTCATAAGAATAATCTGTTTTTGTGTTTAAGATATTTTGAATACTTTCCTTTCTGGTTTTAATGCTTTCTGGTTCTATTTCATCAAATATTTCCTGTAATTGAAGGGTATTATCTCCTATCTTAATTTTGACATTGTAAAATTTGAAACAATAGTTGTAAAATGCGTGGTTGAACAAGATGATGTTTAATTTTTCATCTGTAATCCAGAATAAATAATCGGAATAATTAATGGTATTGAATAATTGAATGCGTTTGGTATTTAATTCATCTAATAGTTTTTGTTTGGCTTCATTTTGTTTTTTAAGCAGTTGATTTTCCTGTTGTTTGAGATGATATTGTATTTCTATTTGTTGTTGTTTAATAAGTTCTGTTTTATCTGTAAACACAATTAAGCGAACAATGCTTTCTTTTTTCTTTTCTATAAATGGAAACAAAAATGAAGAGAGTTCAACAATTTTTTCTTCTCCTTTAAAGTTTTTAATGGTGTATATTTCAGGTGCTAAATAATTATTGTTACTATTGATTCTACGAATGGCTCTGGCTTTGTCTTTATCTGATGTTAAAAAATTTAATATATTAAAATCTAAGTATTCTTTTTTACTTTTTGCTTGCAATACTTTTAATCCGTATTTGTTTACATACTTTATCTTTCCTAAATCATGGATTAACACGCCTATTGGTAAATTTTCAAATATTTCTTCATAAAGTTTTATCTTTTGCTGCAATTCATTTTTCTCTTCTAATATCTCTGTAACATCTTCTAAAAACAAGAAGTAGAGATTGTTTTTATCAAACTTAATTTTTTGTTTTTCTATTCTTATAGTTTTATCATTTATTTCAATCAATGATGATTTTTTATGAATAGATTTGTAAAGTTTTTTATGAATTTCTGTTTTATTTAGTTTTTTCGAAAATAATAACTTTTTTGCTTTCTGATTGTAAAACAATATGTTTTTATTATTTATTAAGACAATAGGAATTTCAGGTAAGTTTTGTATGTCAATATTATGAAATGTTTTCACTTAATTGTTATTTTCTTCGTTATTATGTTTTTTATTTTTCAAAAGTTCCTGATATTTTTTTGAGTTTTCTAAAATTGTTTCATATACTTTCAGAGCGTCTTCATACGTAGGAATTATGGGCTGTCCCATCCATTTTACTTCAATGTCGTTTTCGTAAGTAATGTTTAAGTAGTTGTGTCCTTCTTCATCAAAAAATTTCCATTCTCCGTTTTTCACTCCACCTTGATAAGGACCATACATCATTTTGTTGCCATTTTCATAATACCAATAATGCACGCCATCTGGATCGCCATTCAAAAAGTTTCCTTTGAATCTGATTTTTCCCGAAGGCATATAATACGAAATCCAAGTGCTATCGGGGTTTCCGTCGGTATATTTTCCTATTAGTTTATAATTAGGCAGTTCGTAAATCCACAGGCCTTCTTTTTTATCGTCTATGTAAAGTCCAGCGGTGAGTATTTTTCCATCGGGTGTATAATCTTTGAGTTCTCCATCTCTCCTACCTTTTACATAATTTTCTTCTCTCATAACGTTACCATTTTCATAATACCAAATCCATTGTCCATCGGGCTTTCCGTTGAGATACTTTCCTTTTTGTTCTGTTTTTCCATTAGGATAAAAGTAAGTCCATTCTCCTGTTTTCACATTATTCTTGTATTTTCCTTTACCACGTAATTCAGCTGAATAATAATATTCCTGCCAATTCCCTTGTCTATGGCGCAAACTATCAATAGGTCCTTTTTCAACTAAAAATCCATTGTCGTACACAAATGCAGAATCGGGCAATGGTTTGTTTTTACATACTTGTTTTTTAATATAAACATCTGAAGTATCATCTCTGGGAACAAGCGTAGAATCACAGCGATACACTTTTATGTAATGATAATGTGTGCCCACTGGATAGCCCTGTACATAAGGTCCTTCGTATTTTAATGTTCCATCGTCGTAATATTCCCGGTACATATCTACTGCGGCAAATTCTTTTGGGTTTTCTATCTTTTTTCCAAAAGTATATTTTTCTGCATTTACTAAATTTCCTTTTGTATCATATTCCTTCACATAACCATTTATTTTGTCATCTCTGTAATCCGTTTCTTTTTTGACTTTTCCATCTTTGTAAAATTCTTTCCAGACGCCTTGTTTTTTTCCTTGTTCATCTTTTTGGTTAACTTTTTCATAACGTAATAAATAACCACTTTGATATTCACCTACAGCAATAATGAGAGAATCGGTATCAAATTCGTAAAACACACCATTGGCTTTTCCTTTTTGATAGGGAACAAATTTTTTTAGTTTTCTATTTAAGTAATAATAATACGCTGTATCTATCGGGACGTCGTTTTGATATTTTTGTTTGAATACAACTACTCCCGATGTATCGTATTCTTTGAGCCAACCATTTTTTTTATCTTGTTTGTATTCTATTGTTTTACTTAATTTTCCATTTATATCATAAAATTTCCAGATGCTGTCTAATAAAAAATTTTTCCGATTGCCTTCGTTTTTAAGTTTTCCATTAGGATAATAATTTTTCCAGTATCCATCTGGTTTATTATTCTTCAAATAACCTTCAGAAGAAATTTTTCCATCGGGATATTTAAATTGTACAAAACCATCTTTTTTTTGTGCAAACACAAAAGAAATTAAGCAAAGTGAGAGTATAAAATATTTTAAATTCATCTAAAAAATTATTTAGATAGTTCTAACATTTTTAAAAGTGGTTGTTTGGCTTTTTCTATCAGTTCTGAATTCATTACAATTTCTGGTTGTTCATTTTTTAAGGCATCGTAAATTTTTTCCAATGTATTTAATTTCATATACGGACATTCATTGCAGGCACAAGTATTATTGGGTGGTGCAGGAATAAATGTTTTATCAGGACAATGTTTATGCATTTGATGTAAAATACCTGTTTCAGTAGCTACAATGAACTTTTTAGAGTCATTTTGTTGAACAAATTTCAAGAGTGCGGATGTACTGCCAATAAAATCAGCATAATTCAAAACATCTTCTTCGCACTCCGGATGTGCAATCAAAAGTGCATCGGGATGTTGTGTTTTGAGTTGTAAAATTTTTTGCAATGAAAATTTTTCGTGCACTTCACAAACGCCATTCCACAATATCATTTGTCTGCCTGTTTTTTTGATGATGTACCTACCCAAATTCTTATCTGGTGCGAAAATGATGGGCTTGTCTTTTGGAATACTTTCTACAATTTTTACGGCATTACTACTGGTACAAATAATATCCGAAAGTGCCTTCACTTCTGCGGTGCAATTGATGTACGAAATGACAATGGCATTGGGATGTTGTGTTTTGAATTCTGCAAACTTTTCAGCAGGGCACGAATCCGCTAATGAGCAACCAGCATTCAAATCAGGGATAATGACTTTTTTAGTTGGATTTAAAATTTTTGCTGTTTCTGCCATAAAGTGTACGCCGGAAAATAAAATCATATCGGCCTTGTTTTGTTGTGCCTGTTGTGCAAGTTGTAAACTATCTCCAATAAAATCGGCTATGTCTTGAATTTCTCCCATTTGATAATAATGGGCTAATATAACGGCATTCTTTTGCTTTTTCAGTTTTAAAATCTCTTCAACTAAATCAATGTCCACATCGTTAATCATAAATATGCTTTTTAAATTAAATTATTATTATGATAATATCTTGTTTATTATGTTGAAAAAAATATTCAATTTTATTTTGAAAATTTTTAATTAAAATTTGGCTAACAAAGGTACTAAATAATATGCTTTGTAATTTATTGATTATTAGAGTGTTTCAAATAATATTCTATTTACTAACAGATTTATTAACAAGAAATGTTAGAAAAATTTAGTTGAGATAAAAAGGTTTTTATGTTAGTAAAATGTTATTGGAAAATGATGAAATTTTAAAGAAATCATTTGGAAATTTTTTTGAAAGTAATAAAGAAAAAATTTTTTGAAGGGTGCAAATTTTTAAAATAAAAATTTTGAAAAGTTTTGAATAGAACTACTGAATAACTGTGGAAATGTTTTTGAAAATGTAATTTATTGAAAATAAGTAATTTACATAAAGAAAATCAAAATTGTTGAAGAAAATTGAAAAAAAATATTATTGGCTACATTTGAGCAAAAATTATTTATGAAGTGGATTAAAAAAGGTAGAATATTTGAACCACAAGGGCAAACAAACTGGATGAAAAAATATGGGATTCTTCCAACACCATATTTCATTGAAGAAAAAAATATTATTCGCATTTTCTTTGGAACATCAGACGAAGATAATGTTTGTAAAATTACTTATTTAGATGTGAATGCAGATAATCCTTCTGAAGTAATTTATTTACGCAAAGAACCAGTTTTACAAGAAGGTGAAAAAGGATTGTTTGATGAACACGGATTAAATCCTTCACAATTAGTTTTTTTCAATAATCAGCCATATCTCTTTTATATTGGGTATCAAAGAATGGTGGGCGTTCCGTACTTATTATTTGCTTCGTATGGTATTTTAAATGAAAGTTTGGACAAATGTATTTTTCGTAAAAATGTTCCTATGTTAGATAGAACAGAGCAGGAGCCATACATTCGTTCGGCATTGACAATAGTACAAGAAAATAATGAGTATTACATTTGGTATGTGTCTGCATACAAATGGGAATGGATGGATAACGAAGTATTTAAAAATAAATTATTACCTAACTATCACATCAAGTTTGCGAAAACAAAAAATTTTGTTGATTTTGAAATTTTTGAAAAACCTGTGATTGAAGCCGAGAATGAAAATGAATTTGGGTTTGGAAGACCTTGGTGTATCAAAGAAAATGGCGTATTTAAAATGTGGTATTCGTTAAGAAGAAAAAACATTACTTACCGCATTGGCTATGCCGAATCAAAGGATGGAATACATTGGGTAAGAAAAGATAAGGAAGTCGGAATAGATGTTTCTGAATCGGGCTGGGATAGTGAAATGATTTGTTACCCTGCTGTTATCAAAGTAAAAAACAAAAAATACCTTTTCTATAATGGCAACAACAATGGGCTGACGGGCTTTGGTTATGCTGAATTAGTAGAAGAGTAAAAACTAAAAGGGTAAATCATCATCCGCTGTTTGAATGTCTGCACCGGGCGTTACTGCTTCATTGGAGATATTGCTGGCTGTTGCCGCAGTATTTGAAGTAGAAGCATTAGAGGTATAGTTATTAGAAGCAGAAGAAGCACTTGTTGGTTCAACAGGTGTAAACTTATCAATTCGCCACGCTTCTAAAGTTACAAAGTATTTTATTTGTCCTTCCTGATTTGTCCATTCTCTGCCACGAATATTGAAAAACACTTTTACTTCATCGTTTGCTTTTAAATTATCTAAAATAGAGCATTTTTCTTGTGTTGTTTGAAACAAAATGTGTTGTGGGTATGGCGTATTCAAATCAGTAGATAATACAAACTCTCTTTTTTTGAATTTATCACTCACATTTTGAACGTCCATAATTTTTTTAATTTTTCCTACAATTTCCATACGCTTTAATTTTTTTTAATTAATAGATATTTCCACGCCTTTTGAGTATTCTTTTCTGCTAATGCTTGTTTAGCCAGAAGGCACAAAGTTGAATAAAATTTTTCATCTGACAAAGCAGAAACATCCTTTTTTATTTCTTTTTCAAAAATTTTTATTTCTTCTTCTGTTGGTAATTCTTTTTGTGAAGCCAATTGGATCAACTCATTTTCATTTAATATACCAGATTTTTTGGCATAATCCGGAATAGCATCCATGCCCACTACTATTTCTGCATCTAATTTTGATATTTCAAACAAAGCATCCCCATTGGCTCTGCAATACCAGTTTGCATTCATTCTGCTTACCAAATCAATTTTTCTTGGATCAATCATTTTTTGTTCATTCAAAATTTCATCATTGATGTGCATCAGCAATACTTCTGCAATTACTAAATTGCCCGCTCCGCCTTCTTTTCCCAATTCAATGATTTGTTGTACTTTACATTCTAATTGTACTGGCGATTCTTTTACTCGTGGTGGTTTTACAAGTTCTGATTCAATGGCCGTAAAACCTGCCTTTTCAAATTCATTAACTCCTTTGGGATAAGGACTGCTTGCTAAATTCATCCGTTGTACCATTGCATAATTGACTACATTAATAACACATTCCGAATGTTCTTTGACATTATCTAATGTATTTTTGGATAATCCTGTTTTTCCGCTGTATGCAGGAGAAAAGATAACAATGGGTGGCTTGGCAGAAAATACATTGAAAAAACTAAATGGCGCCAGATTTACTTTACCGTCTTTATCTATTGTGCTTACGAATGCAATAGGTCTTGGGGCAATGCTGCCTAACAAGTATTGATGTAAATCTTTGGTAGCCGTTTCTTTTGGAAGGACTTTCATTTTTTTGTGCAAAGTTACGAAATGAGATTTCTTTTTTATTTCAAAAAAGTTTAAAAACTATTGTGAGAATTACTCTATTTTTGCAGAAAAAAATTATGAAATTTTTTATTGACACTGCTAATTTAGACGAAATTAAAGAAGCCGCCGCACTGGGCATTTTAGACGGAGTAACGACCAATCCATCTTTAATGGCAAAAGTGGGCATTAAAGGAAAAGACGCCGTCAAAAAACATTACAAAACTATTTGTGAAATCGTAGATGGTGATATTAGTGCTGAAATTATTTCCACTACTTATGAAGAAATGATAAAAGAAGGAGAAGAATTAGCAGCGATTCATCCGAATATCGTTGTAAAAGTCCCGATGATAAAAGATGGAATAAAAGCCATCAGATATTTTACAGACAAAGGAATTAAAACCAATTGTACCTTAGTATTTTCGCCCGGTCAGGCGCTATTAGCCGCCAAAGCAGGGGCAAGCTATGTTTCGCCTTTTATAGGAAGATTAGACGATGTTTCAACAGACGGTTTGAATTTAATCAGCGACATTGTGCAGATTTACGACAATTATTTTTTTGAGACACAAGTATTGGCAGCGTCTATTCGTCATCCGATGCATATTATAGAATGTGCCAAACGTGGTGCCGATGTGATTACAGCGCCTTTATCCGCCATTATGGCCTTATTCAACCATCCTTTAACTGACAAGGGCTTAGATATATTTTTGAAAGATGCAGAAAAGTGGAAATAAAAAAACCCTTCCAAAAGTGGAAGGGTCAAAAAAATAAAACTATGAAAAAACAAGGATTACTTTAAAGAAATCTTTCTTTGAAGTAAGCGAGCTTGCCGTTGTTTTTCTTTCAGCATATTTTGGAAATTTTTTTTATGTTCTTCAAAATTTCCAAAGGCCAACATATCTAATAGTTCTGCTTTTGTAATTTCAGGTTTCTCAAAATAGTTTCTTAATTCTTCTAAGTGGGCATCTACATATTTTTCAAATTTTTCAGGGGCAAAAACATGATCGTTCGAAGATGTTACTTTAAATTCTTCTGGCAGACCACCTTGAATTCTGACCTTTATTTCAAGCCCATCGTATTTTTTAGGTAATAACCTACAATCTAGTAAAAATGGACGTGTTAATACAATAACTTGTTTCCTTTTGATAGGATCAATCATTTGGACACCTTCAAATTTGACGCCCATCTTTTTGAGATATCCGTAACGTTCTTCAAATCTTTTGTAAATGTCGTACATAACAGAATAAAAATGCTTTGCAAAGTTACGGCGATTTATTCGGATAAGAAGGTTAATTTAGACAAAGCCCTTGTTTTTATCCACCAAAAAATGTTAATAAAATTTTAAAATTGTTAGTTAACAGTTGAAAAAATAGTTAAAAACCTGTTCAAAAAATAGTATAAAATAAAATAAATAATTGATTATCAATAAATTATATTTTTCATAATTTCTAATTAATATTTTGTTGAAACAATAATAAAGAAGAATGGTCATATATCATCTAAAAACGCCCGATACCTTTATGTGTTGTGTACTAATTTATTACGCTTTGTGCAGGATGGAAAATTAAACCTTCTTAAAACATTTATCTGTACTTTTACCCGTTCTTAAATAGCTACTTAAGATGGAAACTTTTGTCATTACGGGTATTCAACAAATTGGTGTTGGTGTTTTAGATGTTGTCAAGGCCTTTGATTTTTATAGAAAACAATTGGGCTTTGATATACGAGTGTTTGATGAAGCGGCAGAAGCAAATCTGATGTTGCCGTACACTGGCGGCAAGCCGCATCAACGTCGGGCAATACTGGCCATCAATCTGAATGGTGGTGGTGGGCTTGAAATATGGCAATACACCAGCCGAACCCCACAACCGCCTGTATTTACGCCACAACTCGGCGACCTTGGTATTTTTGTAGCAAAAATAAAAACCTTTGATATTCAACAAACCCACGCTCGTCTTTCCCAATCACAATTACGAGTGAGTAAGATCTTAAAACATCCTGCGGGGTTTCAGCATTTTTTCTTTCAGGACATTTTTGGTAACTACTTTGAAATGGCGGAACAAAGCGATTTTTTTCAAAAGAAACATTTTCCAAACGGTGGTATTAGTGGCGCCATCATCGGTGTGCGTAATTTAGAGCGGTCCATTGCTTTTTACCAATCCGTTCTTGGTTTTGATGAAATAATGTATCAATCCGATAGTCAATCGTTTGATGATTTATCTTTTTTTGGTGAAAATAAAACCTACAAAAGATGTTTGCTAACTACTTCTAAACCTTCAACAGCGGGCTTTGCAGCACTTTTTGGAAAACCTTACATAGAATTAATTGAATGGACCAACGGCACTCCGAGAAAGATTTTTGAAAACAGATATTGGGGGGATTTAGGATTTATTCATTTGTGCTTTGATGTACGCAATATGGGGGCATTGAAAAAACATTGTGAAAAAAACAACGCTCCTTTTACAGTAGATAGCGGCGAGAAATTTTCAATGGGCGATGCGGCGGGACATTTTGCATACATTGAAGATCCTGACGGCACCTTGATTGAATTTGTTGAAACTAAAAAAGTTCCGATACTCAAAAAACTAAATTGGTACTGGAAGTTTTCTCCTTCCAAAATACATCAACCCGTGCCAAAATGGATGATTAAAGCATTTCAATTGAATCGTGTAAAATAACTAAAATGCCGTATTCTAGAATAAAAATAACCGCCGTTAATTATTTAAACACTTTTCCTTTTAAGTATGCACTTGAAAAATTTACACATCAATTGGATTGGGCAGAAATTAATTACGCTTCTCCGGCTAAATGCGCTGCAATGCTGGTCAACAATGAAACACATCTTGCTTTAGCGCCCATTGCCATTCTGGCAAAGCATCCACAATTGAAGATAGTTACGAATTATTGTTTATCAACACATAATGAAGTAAAGTCCGTCAAATTATACAGCACCAAACCAATTGAAGATATTCAAAGCATTGTATTGGATTATCAATCCCTTTCATCGGTTTCGTTGATTAAAGTATTGATGCGTTATTGTTGGAAAAAGCAAGTGCAGTACATTCAAGGATTCAAGGGCTTTGAAAACAATTTATCTGCTGATGCAATGGTGGTAATTGGTGATAGAACATTTGAATTAAATGACACTTTTCCCTATGAATATGATTTAGCCACCGAATGGTATCGTTTTTATGCAAAGCCCTTTGTGTTCGCTGCTTGGATTAGCAATGTGCCGATTAAAGAAATTTATTTGCAACAACTCAATGATTTTTTTGAATACGGGCTTACACATCTTGAAGAAGTGATTGAATATGCTTTACAAAATGTTGCTCTACCTGATAAATACTTAAATAAAGAAATTATTGCAGATTATTTGAAAAATAAAATGCAGTATCGTTTGACAAAAGATAGAATGGAAAGTATTGAACATTTTTTATATCTTTTGAAATCTTTGGAGGTAGAAAAAGTTTAGTAGATTTAAAGAATGTTATGTTGCCAAAATTATTCGTTTTTGCGTATCCTGAAGAAGCACAAGTTTATTTAAATCATTTTCCTGCTAAATCATTATTTCAACTCAAAAACATTCACTGTTTAATAAATGAAAAAGAACAGGTGTATGTTTTAATTACAGGCAGTGGCTTTGAAAATGTATCTGTTGCAATAAGTGTTTTTTTTGAACGATACACGCATTTAAGAGAAAATATTCTTTGTTTCAATATCGGCATTGCTGGAAGTTATGGCCAACCGCTGTATTCTGTTTTTTACGCTTCTAAAATTACAAATTATCATACCTTAAAAAGTTTTTATCCCGATGTGTTTATTAAAACATCAATGGCTGAACTGATGAGTATTTTATTTCCAGCCAATGAAAAAATAATGAAACATTACCCTGATGCTTTGTTTGATATGGAAGCGTATGCTTTTGCGAACACTTGTCGTTACTTTGTCAAAAATCATCAAATACATTGTCTTAAATTTGTGAGTGATAAGGATGGGAAAATTTCAGATATGTTTCAACTATTAGAACACTATGATAATAAATCTACAGAGATTTTGTATATCGTCCATCAGATTGAACAACAAGTGGAACAATTTTTCAAATACAATAACACCAAAATTATTTATGATACAACCATCGCTCAAACATTTTCGCAAAAAATGCGACTTACATTTTCTCAACAAAATCAATTAAATAAAGCCATCCGATACTATCTGCATCAACATTCCAAAGATTCCTTAGAAACAATTTTTCAATCGGTTATGCACACAGAAATCCAATCCAAACAAGAGAGAAATCAGGTTTTTCAACAAATATTGAATCAACTTTACAATGTATAAACAGCTGATATACATTGAAGAAAAAATAGCTCATCATCCTGCCACTCAAAGGATAACAGAGCGTTTGCGGCCTGATCAAATTGTTTATATTCAACATTACAAAGAAATTTTAAATCAAACGAATAGCCATTGGATGTTTAATAAAGAATATCAAAAAATCATTTTAGCTAAAAGGGAAAATGAGTTCTATTACAAAGGATCTTATTTCACCCCAACGTTTGGATTTAAACATTTTTACTATAATACTTTAGCCATCAATTGTTTATTCCATTGTGAATACTGCTATTTACAAGGGATGTATAATACACCACATCTCGTTTTATTTCTGAACAATCAAGATTTCATTAAAGCCACCCAAAAACTCATTCATCAATCCAAAGAAAAAATTTATTTAGCGCTTTCGTATGATACAGATTTAGTGGCATTAGAACACTATTATCCTTATTGCAAAGAATGGATGTTGTTTGCAAATGATGAACCACGACTAACTATTGAAATACGCACCAAATCACACCAAATAGATGAAATCATTTCTCTTACGCCTACCGATAATATCATTTTAAGTTTTACACTTTCGCCAGAAGACATTCAAAAAAAATACGAACCCTTTACCCCAAAATTAGAACAACGAATAACTGCCGTGAAAAAAGCCATTGACAAAGGTTTTCGTGTGATGATGTGTATCGATCCGATGATTTATTCTGCACAATATCCAACCATTTATTCAAAATTCTTAAACGATGTTTTCAGTGAAATTACACCAAACCGTCTCTATGCTGCGTCTATTGGCGTATTCCGAATGAATAAAGATTTTTTCAAACGCATTAAAAAAAATGGCAACCCTTCGGACATTTATTATTACAAATATGAAATTGAAAATAAAATGGTGTCGTATCCACAAAATATACGGCGTGAAATGATTATGTTTGTCCAAAATCTCTTGTCTCAAAAAGGGATAAAGAACATTCACATTTATGACTAAATACATTCTGTTGACAGGACATAGCAAGGGATTGGGAAGATCTATCGCAGAAAAATTATTGGCACAATCCAATCATCATATCATTGGTATTTCCAGAACTTCTGCAGGTTTCAAAGATAAAAATTTTACTGAAATTTTAGCCGACTTGTCGGATGTGCGACAAATACTGTCTTTGCAAGAGCAATTGAAAAAATATTCTTTTCACACCCTTATCTTAAATGCTGGTGCCAATTCTATTAAACCGCCGGAATCCTACAAATTAGAAGAAATACAAAACATCCTTCAACTGAATTTTACTACGAATGCCTTGCTGATACGAATGTGCTTAAATTCTCTTCTCAAAAATAAGGGACACATTATTGGAATAGGCAGTTATTCAGGATTAGAAATTAAAAAGTGGAATAATTTTTATGGTGCTGCAAAATGTGGATTTCATCACTTACTCCGCAATCTTTTTGAGCAATATAGAAAACAAGGGCTAAAGGTAAGTATTGTCATTCCAGATATTATGAACTCTGAATTTTACAAACATCAGGAATACGAGCCATTAGAAGATGATTTATATTCTCTGCAAGTGAACGATGTGGCGGAACTCATTTGTACTTGGATAATCCATCCACCACGTTATGTTCCGTTGGAAATAGTATTGAGACCACCGATGTTTCAGTTGAAAAGAAAATGAGTTTGGAAATTATTTTTCAATTTATAATTATCCGAAAATTCACGACATTTGCCAAAAACATAAACATTTGAGAACGAAGAGTTATCAAAAGAGAAAAGTCAATGTTATTACATTAGGATGCAGTAAAAATCTGGTAGATAGCGAGCATTTAATGGGAGAATTATCCGCACTTGGCTACGATGTGCATCACGAAAGTGAAGGCGAAGATCAGGACATTGTTGTCATCAATACCTGTGGTTTTATTGATAGTGCCAAAGAAGAAAGCATTCAAACGATATTGCAATTTGCCGAAGCAAAAAACAAAGGATGGATTGAAAAACTTTATGTAACGGGATGTTTGAGCGAACGCTATAAAGACGATTTGAAAAAAGAAATTCCTGAAGTCGATGCTTTCTTTGGAACCCGTGATTTACCGAACTTATTGAAACAACTGAAAACCGATTATCAAAAAGAGTTGACCGGCGAACGTTTACTGACCACACCATCGCATTATGCGTATCTGAAAATCAGCGAAGGTTGTGATAGACCTTGTAGTTTCTGCGCCATTCCTTTGATGCGTGGGAATCACGTTTCTGTTCCTATGGAAACCTTGGTAGAACAAGCACAAAAACTGGCCAATAAAGGCGTAAAAGAACTTTTACTCATTGCACAGGACTTGACCTACTATGGTTTAGATTTATACAAAAAAAGACGATTAGCAGATTTATTAGAAGCATTAAGTAAAGTAAACGGAATAGAGTGGATTAAACTACACTACCTTTTCCCAAGCGGATTCCCTGAAGAAGTGCTTTATGTGGTAAGAGATAATCCAAAAATTTGTAAGTATTTAGATATGCCTGTTCAACACATTAACAACGACGTGTTGAAAAATATGAAACGTGGTATTACAAAAGAAAAAACAACTGAACTTATCTATAAAATACGAGAGATTATTCCCAATGTGGCATTACGCACCAGTATCATGGTGGGCTTTCCCGGAGAAACAGAAGAACAGTTTCAGGAACTATTGGATTGGTTGAACGCAATAAAATTTGATCGCCTGGGCGTTTTTACTTACTCACACGAAGAAAACACAACGGCGTATTTAATGAAAGACAATGTGCCTAAAAAAGTCAAAAAACAACGAGCCGATGCAGTAATGCGTCAGCAAGAAAAAATATCTTTTGAACTCAATCAACAAAAAATTGGGAAGATCTTTAAAACAATCATTGACCGCAAGGAAGGTGAATATTGGATCGGTCGCACTGAATACGATAGTCCGGATATTGATAATGAAGTATTGATAAAAAATGAAACATTAAAAATCGGAGCATTTTACAATGTGAAAATTTTGGAAGCAGAAGAATTTGATTTATATGGAGAAATCATAAACTAATTTTTTATGACAGTGAAGAATCTTTCGGATATTGAAAAATACGATGCTGTTGTCAAGATGTGTAGAGAAGTGTTTGAAAAGAAGATGCAAGATTATGGCACTTCATGGCGGCATTTAAGACCAGAATCGCTTACAGATCAAATTTATATTAAAGCCAAACGACTCAAAACCATTGATACATTACAGCAACAAAAAATCAAAGACAAACCCGAAGAGGAGTGGATGGGAATTATTAATTATTGCATCATTGCTTTAATACAATTAGATTTAAAAGAGGATGAAAGAATAGATTTATCTGCCGAAGAAGTATTGAATTTTTATGATCAAAAAACAAAACTTGTGAAAGATTTGATGCTCAAAAAAAATCACGATTATGGCGATGCCTGGAAAGATATGCGCATCAGCTCGTTGATAGACCTTGTATTAGTAAAATTACATCGCATCAAACAGATAGAAGACAATCAAGGAAAAACATTGGTTTCAGAAGGTGTTGAAGCCAATTATATGGATATTATTAATTACAGCATTTTTGCGATGATAAAATTAAAATTTGGATAAATAAACGTATCATCAAAAACCATTTGAAAATAAGAATGGATGAAAAAATTTTTATTGTTTTTTATTGTTTGGTCAACAGTTACTGTACTTGCCCAAAACGCTCACAAACTCGACTCTCTTTTTTCTGCTCTAAAAAAATGGGAAAGCAAAAGCGGATTAGAAGCCGATACCAATGTGTATAATTGTTATTATCAAATAGGATTACAGTTTCAAAATTCTAATCCTGATACCGCCATTTATTTTCTGAACAAAAGCATTGAAAAAGCAAAAGTGTTAGGAGACAAAATAAAAGAAGCCGAAAGTATAAGACAACAAGGATGGTGTTATTATCTCAAAGGGGATTATACCCAAGCGATGGAACACTATGAGTATGCCTTGAAAATACTGCCGGAAAAAACAGAAAATAAAGACAGGATTCGGAAACAAAGGGTCTATGCCGCCATTCTCGGCAACATTGGGAGTGTTTATCAAGAGCAAGGCAATTCTGCCAAGGCCTTGGACTATTATTTCAAAGCATTGAAAACCTTTGAAGAAATCGGAGATAAAAAGGGTCAGGCAGTCAATCTCGGCAACATTGGAGCTGTTTATTATGAACAAGGCAATTCTGCCAAGGCCTTGGAGTATTATTTCAAAGCATTGAAGATTAATGAGGAAATCGGAAATAAACAAAATCAGGCCTTGAAT
>CAZNVL010000015.1:31551-31782 GCA_964576565.1 uncultured Flavobacteriaceae bacterium
ATCAATGATGAAATCGGAAATAAACAAAATCAGGCCGCCAATATCAGCAACATTGGGCTTGTTTATGCTAATCAGGGCAATAATGATAAAGCCCTGGAATATTATTTCAAAGCATTAAAGGCCTATGAAGAAATCGGAAATAAACGAGCTCAAACTATGATTCTCGGCAGCATTGGGGAACTTTACACTCGTCAGAAAAAATACAAAGAAGCCGAACAATATTTAAAACAA
>CAZNVL010000016.1:0-11498 GCA_964576565.1 uncultured Flavobacteriaceae bacterium
AAAACTTAATGGACTAATCTATCTTCTGACATCGTAATTCTCCATACTTGGCATACAAAAGATAGTTTTGTTGTGTTTTATTCAAATTAAATACTCTCGGCAAAATTGTACTATATAAATCCTTCACCACCACAATAAACTGATTATGGATGGTTTGTTTAATAACAGAATAATTAAAATCATTTTTCAACACATAATACAGAGCAGTTGGTGTAACATCTACCTGAATATCGGTATAACTTTTATTCAAAACAATGCGTCCTATCTCTTCCCCTTTCAATGAACTTACTACAAAACTGGCAGAATCTAACACCGCTACATAACTTTTATTTTGAAGTTCATACCTGACAAACAACGCATCTATGACAGTAAACGGCCACTGATGAATAATTTTTAATTGATCAGTAAATGCAATTCGCCCTATTTCCTGCTGCGTACAATAATATAAATAAGAATCAGACAATGTGTTCGACACATCATAAAAAACGTCCAAGCTATTTTCCGGAACAGTCGTTTTTAATTTAAATCTTCCTTCTCCTTTTCGGCTGATACCTATTACCTTGCCTGTTTGAGAAATCAAAATAATATAATCGGATACCCCAGTAGATGCAAAGTATATCGGCTGCGTAATCATTTCCTCAAAATAAAACGGTCTGAATTGTTCCGCCATTTTGCCATCCAATGTGTAATTGTATGTGTAATGGTTTCTCGTTGAAAACCATATTCTGTAATTTTTATTTTTGCTATAGTCAAACACCTGAACAGGAGATGTAATCTCCGATGAAAAATGCAACGGAAACCGGCCAACATCCTTACCATTTCTATCCAATAAATAAATAGTTCTATCTGTGTTAAATACCACCTGATGCTTATTGTTCTTAAAAATATCCACCATAAACACATTAGACCTTACAGGATTTTTCAAAGGATACGTCCACAGTAGTTCACCATTGGGGTCCAAACACAACAAGTCATTCGCACTATCCTGCACCAACACAAAGTTACTGTTTGTTTTATGATCCTCCAACACACCAATAATTTTTTGAAAAGATGTGTTATGATGGTAAGTCCATAAATAAGAAACATCTTTATGAGACACATTGATAGCCAATTCAAAAGCAAAATAATCGCCACTCACAGAAGAAGAAACATCTGCATAAAAATCATAATACACAGTATCTTTTGGCATCGTCATCGCAATAGGAATGTAATTAAAATAACCGGATGTTTTTAGATTTTCAGAAGTAATGTATTTGGCAGAAAATGTATAATAACTGCTTTTTGAAACATCCGTATTTATCCAATAATTATAAGTTTGTAATGCCTCCTTTGAATTCAAAAAAAGCAATTGGTTTTCTGTTACAGCAAGTAGCAAAGTACTATCTGAGAATATCAGAAAATATCTGGCCAGTATTGGAATATACGATTTCTTTAATTGGTATATCTTCATATAGGCGTGCTGCATCACCGAATCTGAAAACGCTTCCAAAAACACTGGTAAATTTTCACTACTTTTTAATGGTAAAATAGTCATCGCATCGGTTTGTATTATTTTATGTAGATAATTTGTATGTAGTACATCTAAAAAATTATTTACCACATCGTTAGTATCTTTTACATTCTTTAATTGGAACGGCTTGAGTAAGAATAAATCCGTTTCTGAAGGTAACTGACTTTTAGGATAATAAGAATAATCTCTTCTGTTTTTATAGTAAATAAAACCACTGCATTTCAACTGTTGCAATTCAAAAAACACCTGATACGCAAGTTCCACCGTGTCTTTTAATTCATAAATATGCAGCGGAGAAGGATGTTTAGAAAAAATCGACAGCCAATTTCTCCAACGATCAGATGCAGATGTTCTCTTAGACCAATTGATCTTGTGAGACGAATTAAACACAAAAAAATTACCTTCCTTTTCTTCAAAATGTATAGAGGAGTGAAGTAAAATATCCTTCACCTTTTTTATATCTTTATATTTTTTTACAGCAAATCCTAGCAGCCAATCCGCATCATTATACAAAGCAAAATAAAATGAATATTCCTGAATAGAAACCTGATTTTGAATCAAGCATACATACACAGAATCTATTTGTTTTATCAGTTGTAATAATGACAGTTTTTCATCAGAATGCATTTTTTTTAAAATACTGTTTTGAGTCAAATAATGGTGATACAATTCATCAGGATTCTTAAAATTAAGTACTAATCTGGGCTTATCCGGAAAAGCAGATAATACATTATTTTCTACAATGCTCTGTAATTGCAGAGTACGCACCAAATAAAGCAAAACAATAAAAATAATTAATATCGCAATGCCTGTAATATATAAATACTTATTTTTCATTTAATCAAACAAATTACGTTGTAAAACCTGCTGACAAATGCTAAAACTTTTACGATGATACCTAGAAATACCGTACTTTTGAATAGCCAAACGATGCTCGCGTGTCGGGTATCCTTTATTTTTTCTCCATAGATAGCAGGGGAATTCTTTGTCAATTTTTTGCATATACAAATCCCGTTCTGTTTTCGCAAGAATAGACGCTGCTGCAATGGCATAAAATTTACCATCTCCTTTCACAATACATTCGTGTGGAATTTGCCGAAACGGATGAAATCTGTTGCCATCTACAATAATTTTATCAACCGGATAATGAAGTTTTTCCAGTGCTTTGTGCATGGCCAAAATAGAAGCATTCAGAATATTTATAGCGTCAATTTCTTCAACCGTACATTCCGCTATAGCATAATCCATTGCGGACTCTAAAATAATGTCCCGGGCTTTCATCCTTTGTGCAAAATTAAGTTGCTTCGAATCATTTATCATCGGATGCTCAAAATCAGAAGGCAAAATAACCGCTGCTGCAAACACCGAACCGGCTAAACAACCGCGCCCGGCCTCATCACATCCCACAATAATTTTTGCTTTGTCATAGTGCTGCAGCATGCACTAAAAATATTTTTTACTGATCTCGTAAATATCCAAAAGTGGTAACAGAAATGCTTCCAGATCATATACACACATCTGTGAAGCCGCATCACACAAGGCCTTTTCAGGTTCTGGATGCGTCTCTATAAAAAGTCCATCTACTCCCGCTCCAATAGCCGCCTTTGCCAAAGTAAACGCATATTCTCGTGCCCCGCCTTTTGCATCAGCACTTGGTATGCCGTATTTACGAATAGAGTGTGTAACATCAAATACCACCGGATAACCCAACTGCTGCATGTGATAAAAACTCCTTGGATCAACCACTAAATCATTATACCCAAATGTATAACCCCGTTCAGTCAGGATTAACTGCTCATTCCCGCTCTCAACAGATTTTTGAACAGGATACTTCATATTCTCCGGTGCAAGAAACTGTCCATGTTTGATATTCACCACCTTTCCTGTTTGGGCAGCGGCTACCACCAAGGAGGTCTGCATACACAAATACGCCGGTATTTGAAGTACATCCACTACTCTCGCTGCTATTGCTGCATGAGCGGGCTCGTGAATATCCGTTAATACAGGAAAGCCAAATTCCTTTTTAATTTTAGCCAACATGTCAAGTCCCTTCTCAATACCAGGCCCATCATAATATTTCAAACTGCTTCTATTATCTTTTCTAAACGATGACTTATAAATAACCGACACACCCAACCGTTCCGAAATATCTTTTAATTTTTCTGCTGTTTGAAACATCACCTTTTCATCCTCAATCACACAAGGACCGGAAATTAAAAACAAACGTTTATTTCCACATTCAATATCGCCCAGTTTTACAATTTTTTTAGACATAATTTTTTAGCACAATTTTACACAGTAGTTTAATGTTTAGCAAGTTTTTTATACCCAAATAATAGATTGGAGAAAAAAATCACCATCAGGCAGGTCAACAAAAGTTCTGATTTAAATCATTTTTTAAAACGCTGCATAACACGAAATTTGCTACACAAAACTTAACAATTATGTTACAGAAATTAGACGAATTTGCAGAAAAAGGGTATTATGGAATGTTGAGTGTGTCTATCTTAGTAGGCAGTGTGATGGGCGGCATTATGGCGATGTTTGCTTTAGAAAAAGAAAGTTTGTTTTTAATGGCGTTAGGTTTAGCATTTACAATGGCTAATTTGGTAACAAGCATTGCCCAATCGCCTGCAAGATGGATAGTACGGGTATTTGTATTATCTGTGCTGGTAAATGTGCTGATTATACTCATTACTTCTTTCATGTAAAATATACAGCACTATTTCAAATGATAAAAATTATCTATTCCTATCAATCGGTTGGCTATAAATCCTTCTGCAAATTCTTTTGAAATGTAGCGTCCCCAGATTCTAGCTTTGCTTTCAATAATTTTAAAAAAATCTTTTTGGCTGATGGGCGTTTCGGGCTCTGTACTTTTCGGATTATAAAATTGAGAAGCATAACATTTCAGCACTTCTATTTTTCTGTCAAAATAGTTTGTAATGTCCACTACAAAAGTTGGTTCTAAATAATAATCCTGTACATAATGATACACGGCAACCGGTCGCCACGCTTTTTGCTCCTGTCCATTTAATTCAGTTTTTATTTTCACAAGACCACTCAAAAACGCTGCTTCTTTTACTAACTGAGCGGCTCTTCCATGATCATTGTGCCGATCGGTTGGTGCATTCGCCAAAATAATATCGGGCTGGTAATGCCGGATTTTTCTAATAATTTCCAACTGGTGTGTTTCATCATTCTTAAAGAATCCATCCCGCATGTGCAAATTTTCTCTTACAGACACACCGAGCAATTGAGCCGCTTTTTCGGCTTCCTTTAACCGAATGGACTTACTGCCTCTCGTTCCTAACTCTCCGCCCGTTAAATCAATAATACCCACTTTGTAGCCCAATTCCACATGTTTTAATATCGTCCCTGCACAAGATATTTCCACATCATCCGGATGTGCTCCAAAAGCCAAAATGTGTAACTTCATACTTATTGTTTTCCTTCAATCCAATTGACAATTTTATCCGAAAGGGGATTGACCGTAGAATTGTAATAATCTACTAAATACCCATTTTCATCAATCAAATATTTCTGAAAGTTCCACATCACTGTAGAACTTTTTACACCATTCTTTTCTTTTTGTGTCAGCCATTGATAAATAGGATGCACCTCTTCTCCTTTTATTTTTACTTTTTCCATTACTAAAAAACTGACCCCATAATTTTTCTGACAAAAGGATTTAATTTGAGAGGCATCACCCGGTTCCTGCCCTCCAAAATCATTGCACGGAAACGCTATTATTAAAAAATTTTTATCTTTATACTTTTGATAAAGTGTTTCCAGATCTTTGTACTGTGGCGTAAAACCACATTCAGAGGCCGTGTTCACAATCAACAATTTCTTACCTTTGAAAGTGGAGAAATCAATCACATTACCGTCTATATCCTTTGCCTTAAATTGATAAATAGATGTTTTCTCAGTCGGTTTATTCTGAAAAAAACTTCCAATAAAAGGTATTGTTACAAGAAAATAAAGTGCTTTCATATTTTTTTTAAGTGCAAAAATACTTCAATTATCTAAACTTATTCTAAATATAAATACTGAATTATAAATAAATAAGCATTTTTAACAATTAAAGTTCAATAAATTTTATCTATATTTGCATCAATAAAACTTAAAAAATTAAATCTATGAAAAAGTTATTAATGCTCGTAACCATCAGCGGTTTTATCGCTGGAACTAACTTAATGGCCACGAATGCAAAATGTGGTGATGACAAAAACAAAAAATGCAGTAAAGAGTGCTGCAAAAAAGGCGCTAAAGAAGGCAAAGAATGCTGCAAAAAAAATGCAGATAAAAAAGAATGCTCTTCTGCAAACGGCGAAAAAAAGGCCTGCTGTAAAAAAGCTGGAAAACACGAAGAAACTCAACCAACTAACACACAACCAACCAAGTAATATACTTTCGTCCAGAATGAACCTGAAAATGACTATTCTGCTGAATAGTCATTTTTATTTTAAATCTTTAAATCAAAGCGTAGCACAAGAAACAGAACGAATTCTATTAAAAAAACGTTTCCGTCTGTAAAACTCATATTTGTTTCATTCCGATTAAGAGAAGTTTTTTCTTTATTAACCTATATTCAACATTAAATTTATCAGTATCCTAAAATCATTGATAACCATTTTTCCATTTCTTCAATGGATTTATTTTTTCTTTGGGCGTAATCTTCTACCTGATCTTTATTAATTTTTCCTACGCTAAAATAATGTGCTTGGGGGTGAGCAAAGTATAAGCCACTCACAGATGCTGTAGGATACATAGCCATGTTTTCCGTGAGATGAATACCTGCATTTTTTTCTACTTGTAATAATTCCCAAATAATGGCTTTTTCGGTATGATCGGGTTGAGCCGGGTAGCCCGGCGCCGGACGAATGCCCCTGTATTTTTCTTGTATTAATTCATCATTTGAAAAATTTTCATCGGGTGCATAGCCCCAGTATTTCTTACGCACCTGAAGATGTAAGTATTCTGCCAATGCTTCTGCTAATCGGTCGGCTATTACTTTTATCATAATGGCTTTATAATCGTCGTGTTTTTTTTCAAAGTGTTGGACAATTTCCTGTTGTCCGATTCCCGCTGTAACGGCAAAGGCACCAATATAATCCGTATTCGTAGGATGTAAGAAGTCAGCCAGTGCGATGTTGTATTGAGCTTCGGGCTTTTTGGTTTGTTGTCTGAGCGTATGCAGAGTAAAAGTGCGTTGTAGATAGTTGATTTCAATATCGTCGTTATTAACAACTTTTGCAGGAAAAATTCCAAACACTGCATTGGCCGTGAGCCATTTTTTTCGGATAATTTCATCAAGAATTTTTTGTCCATCTTCCAGTAATTTTTTGGCTTCCGGTCCTTTTTGGGGATCTTCTAAAATTTTTGGATAAACACCTTTCATTTCCCATGCATGAAAAAATGGTGACCAATCAATGTATTCGGCAATGCTTGACAAATCAATATTTTTCAAAGTATAAATTCCTAAATGCTTGGGTACTGGGATGATATACTTTTCCCAATCTATCTTGAATTTGTTTTCTCTGGCTTGGTTTAATGATAAGAATATATTAGGATTTTTATCTTTTTGAAAAGTGTTTCTTAAAGTTTCATATTCTGATTTAATTTTCTGAATAAACTCAGTTTTTTGTTCTTTGGATAAAAGAGCAGATACTACCGGAACAGATTTGGAGGCATCATTTACGTGTATAACAGGATTAGAATAGTGTGGAGCAATTTTTACAGCAGTGTGAATTTTAGAAGTGGTGGCACCGCCAATGAGTAAGGGTTTGTTCAAGCCAATTCGCTCCATCTCCTTAGCGACATGAATCATTTCATCTAAAGAAGGAGTAATTAAACCACTTAATCCAATAATATCCGCCTCTTCTTCTATTGCTCTTTGAAGAATTTTTTCCGCAGGTACCATCACTCCTAAATCTACAATCTCGTAATTATTGCACGCTAATACCACGCCTACAATGTTTTTACCAATGTCGTGTACATCGCCTTTTACAGTAGCCAGTAAAACTTTGCCTTTTTTTTCACCGCTTTTTTGCTGGGCTAATAAAAAAGGTTGTAAATAAGCCACAGCTTTTTTCATCACACGAGCGCTTTTTACGACTTGTGGTAAAAACATTTTTCCACTCCCAAACAAATCGCCTACTACATTCATACCATCCATGAGAGGTCCTTCAATTACTTTCAATGGATCGCTGTACTTCACTCTGGCTTCTTCGGTATCTTTTTCAATATACTCGTCAATGCCTTTAATTAAAGCGTGTTTCAGTCGTTCTTCTACAGATAATTGTCGCCATTCTAAATCGGCAGATTTAGATTTTTTATTGCTGGTTTCTCCGCTTTCAGACGCTTTAATTTCTTCGGCTTTGGCAATGAGTTTTTCAGCGGCCTCATCGCTTCGGTCAAACAAGACATCTTCAATTAATTGTAATAATTCTTTGTCGATTTCTTCGTATACCACCAATTGAGATGGATTTACAATTCCCATGTCCATTCCATAACGAATGCCATGGTATAAAAAAGCCGCATGAATGGCTTCTCTCACGGTATCATTCCCACGAAATGAAAATGAAACGTTACTGACGCCGCCGCTCACTTTTGCGTAAGGTAAATTTTCTTTAATCCATTTTGTAGATTCAAAAAAATCTAAGGCATTTCTCCGATGTTCTTCCATTCCGGTAGCCACGGGAAATATATTGGGATCAAAAATGATATCTTCGGGTGGAAAGTAAACTTTATGGACTAGTATATCGTACGCTCTTTTACAAATGTCAATTCTTCTTTGTAAAGTATCCGCTTGCCCTTGTTCGTCAAAAGCCATGACAATGACAGCCGCACCGTACTTTCTTATGATTTTGGCCTGACGAATAAACTCCTCTTCGCCATTTTTTAAGGAAATCGAATTAACGATACATTTTCCCTGAATGTGTTTTAGGGCGGCTTCAATGATTTCAAATTTGGAAGAATCCACCATGATGGGAACACAAGCAATATCGGGCTCTGAAGCAATATAATTAAGAAACGTTGTCATTGCTTCTACACCATCAATCATGGCCTCATCCATGCAAATATCTATTACTTGTGCACCGTTTTCCACTTGTTCTCGTGCAATTGAAAGAGCTTCTACATAATTTTTTTCTTTGATTAATCTTAAGAACTTTCTTGAACCGGTCACATTGGTTCGTTCGCCTATATTCATGAAATTACTATCCGGTCTTAGTGTTGTGGCTTCAAGTCCTGAAATTCTGAGATATTTCGGTTGTTTTTGAGGTTTTCTTGGAACAGATTTTTTGGCGTGCTCAGCAATGTGGCGAATGTGTTCAGGAGTAGTGCCGCAGCATCCGCCCACTATATTGACCAATCCACTTTCAATGAACTCACAGATATAATGCGACATGGTTTCAGGCGTTTCATCGTATTCGCCAAATTGATTGGGTAATCCTGCATTGGGATAAGCACTGATGTACAATTCGGATTTATTGGCTAATTCTTCAATGTAGGGACGCATTTCTTTTGCTCCCAAAGCACAATTCAAGCCAATACTCAATAAAGGAGCGTGAGAAACAGAAATTAAAAATGCTTCTACCGTTTGTCCCGAAAGAGTGCGTCCACTGGCATCTGTAATAGTGCCGGAAATCATGATGGGCAATTGAATGCCCCGTTTTTCAAAGATATTCAGTGCGGCATAAATAGCGGCTTTGGCATTAAGAGTATCAAAGATGGTTTCAATCAGGAGTATATCTGCACCGCCATCTATCAAGCCAAGGATTTGTTCAGCATAAGCATCAGACAATTCATCAAAAGTAATAGACCGAAATTCTGGACGAGATACATCCGGGGAAATTGATAAAGTTTTGTTAGTAGGGCCAATGGCGCCGGCTATGAATTTGGGAGAAGAATTAAAATCAGTTTGAGTTTCCAGATAAAATTGTTGTATGGCTTTACGGGCTAATTGTGCAGCATTATAGTTAATTTCGTAAGCGAATTCTTGCATGTCGTAATCGGCCAGTGATATTTTTTGAGCATTAAAAGTATTTGTCTCAATAATATCAGCCCCAGCATATAGATATTGTAAGTGAATATTTTGAATAATATCTGATTGAGTGAGTACTAAAATATCGTTATTGCCTTTAATTTCTTTGTGCCAATCTTGGAATTTTTCGCCACGATAATCTTGTTCAGACAACCGATGCTTTTGAATCATAGTGCCCATGGCACCATCAATAACAAGAATGCGGCGATCCAGTTCTTTTTTAAGAAGTTCGATAATTTTTGGAGAAGTAAGGGTAGACATATTTATTAGAAGGAAAATGCTAAAGAAGATTCAATGATGCTTTGAAAAATGAAGAGGCCGTCTGTATTTCTGAGTTCTTCATCGGCGGCTCTTTCGGGATGTGGCATCATTCCAAAAACATTTTTTTGTGGATTGCAAATGCCGGCTATGTTCAACAGAGAACCATTAGGGTTGCTTTCTTGTGAAACCATTCCATTTTCATCACAGTATTGAAAAATAATTTGTTCATTGTCTTGTAAAGATTTTAAGGTATCGTCATCGGCATAATAGTTTCCTTCTCCGTGTGCTATTGGGATTTTGTATGCTTTTTTATCTTTAGGTAAGTGTTGAGTAAGTAATGAAGAATAATTAGCCGGCTTAATAAAAACATTTTTGCAAATAAATTTTCGGTTGGTATTGTGCAATAAAGCGCCCGGAAGCAAATGTGCTTCGCAAAGTATTTGAAATCCGTTGCATATACCAAGTACAAAGCCACCTTTCTTAGCATGTTCTATCACGCTTTTCATAATGGGAGAAAAGCGAGCAATCGCACCACTTCTGAGATAATCACCATAAGAAAAACCACCCGGTAAAATGAGATGGGTACACTCTTCCAGATCCGATTGTTTGTGCCATAGCTTTACAACTTTTTGATTTAATTTTTGAGAAAGCACATAAACGGCATCGTCATCACAATTTGAGCCGGGGAATACTATTACTCCAAATTTTAGAGACATAAAAATTTTTTGCGAAGGTACGAAAAAACATTCTTTTCTTAACTTTGATAATTTATGCGTGAAATTTTATAGTTGGTAATATTTAAAATTTGAAAGGCATTTATTATTTTTGCACAAAAATTTTGTTTATGAAAAAAATCATTTCATTAAATTTAGTTGTATTAGGTTTGTGTCAGGGATTTTTTTCACAAAACGTGGGAATCAATAGCACCGGCGCTCTGCCCAACGCTTCAGCAGGATTGGATGTAGATTATCCTAACAGAGGCGTTTTGATTCCAAGAGTTTCGTTAGTAGCAGTAAATAATCCTGCACCTGTTACAGGACCTGCTAATTCTTTATTAGTATTCAATACCAATGCAGGGGTTACTGGAGGGTGTGGAGTGGGCTATTATTATTGGAATGGTACACAATGGGTATGTTTGTTGAGTTCAACGGGAAGCGGTGGAGGTAGTTCACCAGCGTGGCTTACAAACGGAAATGCAGGGACAAATGCTGCTGTTAATTTTTTAGGCACTACTGACAATAATGATTTGGTATTCCGAACGAACAATTCAGAAAGAGTACGAATTGGGACCAATGGTGCAGTTCAGATAGGAGTGGCTAATCCAATCGTTGGTGTTAGAGGATTAGAAGTAACTGGCGGTGAGAATGGTATTCATACGGCCATTTTTCGTAACACTGCTACTAACATAGAACTTGGAATAGGTGCTTTATCCAATGCACCATATAATAGTGTAGCTTCTATACAGGCCCGAAATTCCAGCACAGGTAATCCTGCTACGTTGATTTTGCAAACTACTTTAGGTGGGGCTGTTTGCATAGGAACAACAACACCGATTATGGCGGGTACAAGAATGCACATTGAAGGCACAACTATTGGCCTATATTCACATGTACCAAGCGGCGCCGGCATAAGCGGAGAGACCAATGGAAGCGGCAGTGGAAATAATGGTGTAGAAGG
>CAZNVL010000016.1:11598-31676 GCA_964576565.1 uncultured Flavobacteriaceae bacterium
CCGGATATGATGAACATATACAATGGAATTGTAGTAACGGATGCAAATGGTGAAGCAGTAGTAAAATTGCCAGAATATTTTCAGGCATTAAATAAAGATTATCGCTATCAACTCACTCCGATTGGGCAATTTGCACAATGTATTATTCTGAAAGAAATTGAAGACAATCAATTTACTATCAAAACCGATAAGCCCAATGTAAAAGTGAGCTGGCAGGTAACAGGTGTTAGAAATGATGCAGTAGCCAATATGTATAGAATTAAGGTAGAAGAAGAAAAACCAGCACAAGAGAAAGGATATTATCTACATCCTGAATGTTATGGGCAACCAAGAATCAAGTTTGTAGATAATGTATACAAAACAGAAAAACCAAGGTTAAGTAAGTTTGTATTTTCTGATAAGAAAGAAAAATAAGTTCTTTAAATACAATTTGCTGACCCTTCTTATGCTTGTTAATCGCACTTGAATTGGCATTTATATCAATACTTTTAAATTTTTATAATATCTATTTCCTTTTCAAAATTGGATATAGCAAATAAATGCTTTATCTTTGCGGAAAAATTTAAATATGAGTACTCTTTATGCAACTTCTGTAAATATTGAAAAAGTATTGCAAAATCTGAATATTAAAAGCACTAATTATGGCGTAAGCACAGGCAATCAATGGTTTGGTAACGGGCCACATATTGAATCGCATAGTCCGGTAGATGGTAAATTGATTAGCAAAGTAACAACAAGCAGTATTGAGGATTACAATAAAATAATAAAAACAGCATTAGAATCTTTTATATTTTGGAGAAATGTACCGGCACCCAAAAGAGGAGACATCATTCGTCAATTTGGAAATAAATTGAGAGAGAAGAAAAACGATTTAGGCAAGTTAGTATCTTACGAAATGGGCAAATCCTTACAGGAAGGATTAGGAGAGGTACAGGAAATGATTGATATTTGTGATTTTGCAACAGGTTTATCCAGACAATTGTATGGACTAAGCATGCAAAGCGAACGTCCCAATCACAGAATGTACGAGCAATGGCATCCTTTAGGCATCGTCGGTATTATCTCTTCATTTAATTTTCCAGTGGCTGTGTGGAGCTGGAACTTTGCCATTGCTGCTGTTTGTGGAGATGTTTGTGTCTGGAAGCCATCCAGCAAAACCCCTATTTCAGCCGTAGCCGTACAAAATATCTGGAACGAAGTAGCAAAAGAAAACAATTTGCCTGAAGGCATTTCCTCATTAATTGTAAGTGATAGAAAAATAGGCGATTTACTTGTCAATGATCATCGTGTGCCATTGATAAGTGCAACAGGGTCAACAGCAATGGGAAGAGAAGTAGGACAAAAAGTAGCCGCCCGTTTTGGCAAGACAATTTTAGAGCTGGGAGGTAATAATGCCATCATTGTTACACCCTCTGCTGACCTCGATTTGGCTATTCCGGCTATTGTCTTTGGGGCTGTTGGAACAGCTGGTCAAAGATGTACTACTACCCGACGTCTAATCATTCATGAAAGTATTTACAATGACGTGAAGAACAGATTGGTAAATGCCTACAAACAGTTGAAAATAGGTAATCCTCTGGAACCACAAAATCATGTAGGTCCTTTAATTGACAAAAATGCCGTAAAAAACTACTTGAATGCTATTGAGCAGGTCATTGCTCAAGGCGGTAAAATGATAGTACCCGGTGGCGTATTGGAAGGACCAGGTTATGAAAGCGAGTGTTATGTAAAACCCTGTATTGCTGAAGTGATACCTGATATGAAAATTGTGCAGGAAGAAACCTTCGCACCCATTTTGTATTTGATGAAATATAAAACATTAGAAGAAGCTATAGATGTTCAGAACAGTGTACCACAAGGGCTATCTTCTTCCATCATGTCTTTGAACATACGGGAAGTTGAATACTTTTTATCCGCCAATGGAAGTGATTGTGGTATTGCCAATGTCAATATCGGCACCTCTGGTGCAGAAATTGGCGGTGCATTTGGCGGAGAAAAAGAAACAGGCGGAGGCCGGGAAAGTGGTTCTGACGCATGGAAAGCATATATGAGAAGACAAACCAATACCATCAATTGGGGAACGCAGCTACCACTTGCACAAGGCATAAAATTTGAACTCTAAAAAAATAAAATCAATAACCAATAAAAACAAGCATCATGAAAGTAGAAAACAAAAAAGTGGTAGCGGTTAATTATACTTTAAACGCTAAAAAAGACAACGAACCCGAAAAGTTCATCGAACAAACCTCTCCGGAGCATCCTTTTGTTTTTTTGTTCGGCAATCAACAAGTCATTCCCGATTTTGAAAAAAATCTTGAAGGCAAATCAACAGGTGATAGTTTTGACTTTGTCATCAAAGCAGAATCGGCCTATGGTATGCCGGAAACAGATTACATTGTAAAATTGGATAAAACAATTTTCGTAAGAAACGGCGAATTTGATCACGAAAATATCAAAGTCGGTAATGACGTGCCGATGTACGATAAAGAAGGTAATGAACTGATTGGAAAAGTGGTAGAAGTAGGATTAGAACATGTAACCATGGATTTTAACCACCCATTAGCGGGCTATGACCTACATTTTACAGGCACCATTCATTCGGTCAGAGAAGCTACTGAAGAAGAGTTAATGCACGGACATGCACACGGTGTAAGTGGCCATGAAGGACATTAAAAAAATTAAAACCACCATTCGTAAAGCAAAAAGGTTCTTCCACAAAGAAGAACCTTTTTTATTCATTAAATTTTTCCTAACCTCCTGCCAGTTTGACTTTATAGCCCATTTGAATAAGTATGTTTTGTAGTTTCTCTCTTTGATTGCCTTGAATTAATATCTCACCATCCTTTACATTGCCACCGGTGGCACATTTGTTCTTTAAAAGTTTAGCCAGTGCATTAATATCTTCAGATTTTCCAACAAATCCAGTAATTCTACTCACCAACTTATTACCTCCTAATCGGTCTAAAAAGATTTTTAATTGCTGTTGAGAAGGAGAAAGTGTTGAGGGCTCACTTTCTTGTTCATCTTCCCGTATTTTTTTTAAATAATCGGGATTTGTAGAATACACTAATCCTCCCGCCCTTTTATTTTTTTTCATGCCGATAATTTTTTACTATCATCCATACAATAAATAGTGAACACAAAATTATGAAAACTAATTGTATTCTTGAAAAGAATACTGTTTGTTTTTTACTTTGATTTTTTGTTGTAGATTCCTGAGATGAAAACTTAATTTGTTGTGCCAAAGGATCCACATTCTTTTGCTTATTTATGCTATCTTCCAGACGCACATAATCATTGAAGTATTTTTGTGCTTTTTCTATATCTTTTACCATTAAATAATAATTCACTTTTTCACTTGTAATTAATTTTTTAGCTTCCAGATATTGTAAGTGATCTATAATTGAATCTGCCAAATCCATCAGTGCTTTTGCGTAGTCCAATTCTTTTTTTTCAAGATGCAACTCAATAGCCGTTAAATAAGCGTCTGCAAGTCCATAATAATTTTCTAATTGTTCATAATTATTAAACGATTGATAGACGTATCGGGAAGCACTGTCTAACTGACCTGCTTTAATAAAAAATGCAGATAAATTATTCAGACACATGGCTTCTTCTTCCAATAAATCGTATTCGTGCGCATAGTATAACGCAAGTTTTAGATGATTACGAGCGGCATTGATTTGTTTTAGATTAAATTCTTCTGTAGCTAAATTCATCAGTGCTCGGACTAAAAAACGATAATCCTGTAATTCATTAAATACTCTCACTGCTTCCTGATAATAGTTTATGGCAGAATAAGAATATTGTAAATCGGACAAGGTATTTCCAAGATTGGTGTATATTTTAGCTTTGAGGGACTTATCTTTGGTTAAAAACAGAGCACGATTCAAATAATCAATGGATGCATAATAATTGTTCTGTTTGTAATATAAAATACCTTTCAGGTTCAATGCTTTGGCACGCCATTCCGGATTGGCTGATAATTGTGCAATACTCAATGCTTCATTTATCCAATAAAACGCAGAATCCACATTGTTGTTTCTCAGTTTATAGGCATAATCATAACAGCGATAGTATTGTATACTATCCGATGAACGATGCTGTGCACATAGTGAAAGGGCAAGAAAAAAGCAAACAGTACCAGAGAACAAAGTACGCATTGATTTATTTTACATAGATTTACAGCCCCAATAGTACAAATAAAGAACTTGCTATGGAACTAATATTTACTATTTCTTTAAAGAATCCCGTCTCACATTCTATCCATGTAAAACTGGAATTACAAAATGTTAATCAAAAACAACTCACCTTGCTGCTTCCACGATGGCGTCCGGGAAGATATGAGTTAGGAAATTTTGCAAAGAATATTCAGAATTTTCAAGCAACAGATTCAAAAGGAAAAAAATTATTAGTGATTAAACCGAATACACATTCCTGGGAAATTTTTAATGATAATGGCGATAATAAAATTTTAGTAGAATACAATTACTATGCCAATGAATACAATGCCGGCGCCTGCTATGCAGATGAGAATATTCTTTACTTTAATCCCATACATTTATTGATGAACGTGGCTTCTGTTGATACAAGACCTACTTTTAAAATTCACATAGACGTTCCAAATGAATACAAAATCATTACTTCATTGAAAGTTAGAAATAATATTATTGAATCAAAAGATTACGATGAATTAGTAGATAGCCCCATTGTTGCTACAAAGCATGTAAAAACGTTCTCTTACAAAATTGATGAAATTAAATTTTTCGTTCACACAATAAGTATTCACGAACAATACCTTGATGTAAACCAAACAAAAAAAGATTTTGAACAATTTACATCACAGATATTGAAATTCTGGGGAACAGCGCCATTTAAGGAGTACCACTTCATCGTTCATTTGTTGCCCTATCCTTATTATCATGGTGTAGAACATTTGAAAAATACTGTAATCGTATTAGGACCGTACCATCAGATAATGACCAAACTCTACAACGAACTGTTAGGAGTAGCTTCACATGAATTGTTTCATGCATGGAATATCAAAACACTACGACCAAAACAGATGTATCCCTATAATTATTACACTGAAAATTATTCTGAATTGGGCTTTGTTTATGAGGGATTTACAAGCTATTATGGAGATAAATTGCTGTGGCAATCTGGTGTTTTTAATGACAATCAATTTTTTGATTGTATCAATGAACGTTTGAATCGTCATTTTATCAATTATGGTAAATTTTCTCAATCATTGATCAATTCAAGTATTGATACCTGGGTAGATGGTTACAACAATTATGCCCCGCACAAAAAAGTTTCAATCTACGATGAAGGATGTATTTTAGCGATGATGATGGATCTGTATCTATTACAAAAAACCAATAAAAGAAAATCATTAAGAGATGTTTTGTTGAAATTATACGATCAGCAAATTAATCAACAACAAGCTTATACATTGCAGGATTTAATTAAAGCATTTGTGGAATTCACAAAAGATGAAAATGACATGATTTTCTTTGATAAAACTCTTTTATTCCCTAATGATTATTTGCCCTTGTTTGAAAAAATACTTTCACATTTCGGACTAACAATACAGTATACAGAATCCTCAAATTTTTGGGAAAAATTTTTTGGATTTAAAATAAACGAACTAAACGGAAAATATCTTGTATCGCACATTATTCCTGACTCACCTGCTTTCTTTAAGATTTCATTAAACGATGAAATTTTAGCCATAAATCAATATCCCGCCAAAGATGTTTTTTCAGAAAAAAGAAATCTCTTTACTCAACAAATAGAATTAACTATTCAAAGATTTCAAAGAATACAAAAAATTGTTATTACTGCAGATAAAATAAAGACCTATTACCAAACACTTTCTATTCAAATGAAAAATAAATTGTCCAAAAAAGAAAAGGATTTGTTTATTCACTACAAAAAAATATAAAATGCGTGCACTGGTACAAAGAGTGAGCGAAGCCAAAGTTATTGTAGATAATACCATTGTTGGGCAGATACAAACGGGGCTATTAGTATTATTAGCGGTTGGAAAAGAAGATACCCTGGAAGATATAGAATGGCTGGCTTCCAAAATTATTCAAATGAGAATTTTTGCCGATGAACAAGGCAAAATGAATAAAAGTGTAATGGATATTCGGGGAGAAATTTTAGTAGTAAGTCAGTTCACTTTATTCGCTTCAACAAAAAAGGGCAATCGTCCCTCATTCACAGAAAGTGCACCACCAGATATGGCTAAAGAATATTATGAAAAGTTTATCATAGAGTGTGAAAAACTATTAAATAAAAAAGTAGAAACCGGTATTTTTGCAGCTGAGATGAAGGTGTATTTAATTAACGACGGACCTGTAACAATCTGGATAGATAGTAAAAACAAAGCATAAACATCGGTGTATATTTTTATTTTTTAATCCTATTCGTTACTTTTGCAAAAGTGTAATTGATATGAGTAAAGTATTAGTCATAGATGATGAAAAAGCCATCAGAAGCGTTGTTAAGGAAATATTAGAAGCCGAACAATTTCAAGTAGACGAATGTGCCAATGGACAAGAAGCACTTACTAAAATTCAGCAAGCACAATACGATATTCTTCTGTGCGACATCAAAATGCCAAAATTAAATGGGGAAGAACTTTTTCAAAAAATACAGGAATTAAACTACCCTACTGCGTTTATTGTAATGAGTGCCCATGGCGATATTGAAACGGCTGTAAAATTTATGAAGGCAGGCGCATTTGATTATTTACAAAAACCTTTTGGATTAGATAAATTAATTCAAACATGCAAAAATGCAGTGAATAGAAATAAAGTAGTTCAAAATAAACAAAACCCCTTTCATAAATCTTCTTCACAAAATAAATCTACACAGAGCGAAATCCCTGAAATTATCGGACAATCAGAAGTGATTCAAAATATACTCAAAATAATTGACAAAGTAGCACTCACAGATGCAAAAGTGTTGATTACAGGACCCAATGGTAGTGGAAAAGAATTGGTCGCCAAAAGAATTCACACCCTTTCACACAGAAATGCTAAGCCCTTTGTGGAAGTGAATTGTGCCGCTATTCCTTCTGAATTGATAGAAAGCGAATTATTTGGACATGAGAAAGGATCCTTCACAGGTGCCGTCAATCAAAAGAAAGGAAAGTTTGAACAAGCCGATGGGGGCACCTTGTTTTTAGATGAAATCGGAGACATGAGTTTATCGGCACAGGCAAAGGTTTTGCGTACCATACAAGATAATAAAATCCAACGAGTGGGCAGTGAAAAAGACATTAACGTGAATGTACGCTTGATTGCCGCCACTAACAAAAACTTAAAAGAAGAAATTAAAAAGCAACTCTTCAGAGAAGACCTTTATCACCGATTGAATGTAATTCATATTGCTGTACCCCCACTGAACGAACGCAAAGAAGATATTCCACTGTTAGTGGACTACTTTAGTCATCATTTTGCTGAGCAACTCGGTGTGCCCTTTAAAACTTTTGATAAAAAATCTATTGAATTTCTGAAAAAAATGGATTACTCCGGCAATATAAGACAATTAAAAAACCTAATAGAAAGATTGTACGTATTATGCGAAGGTGATGTAATAACTACTTCGGAATTAGAAACCTATTGTTATGAGTACTAATCTTGAAAATGCTGCTATTCCATTAAAACAAAAAGGACAATTACTTTCTAAATATACAAATGGAGTTTTGTCTGATTTTAATCCTGTTATTGGGAAACCCTACAATATTGAAAAAGTAACTTTAAATCAAATTGATAATCTTCAAATATCCTACATCTTTACCACGGGACGTTCTGCCTCTACCTTGCTTGGCGTGATGCTCATGATGAACGAACATGTTGTATTTACATCCGAAGAAATTTTTCCTGTCATCTTAAAACAAAAATATGCGCATATCAAAAAATGGGATGAAAAAATAATTCAAGCATATTGTGATGATTTTGTACTCATGAGCGAAGGCAAATTATATCCCTTATTTTCCGGAAAAGATGTGCTCTATCAATTGCTGACTAAATTTCAGGAACAACTAAACTTTGAAAGAGCAATTCGTTTGTCATATTTATCTTTTGGAATAAATAAGGACTTATCAAAAGTTACCACTATTGTAGATAAACAATTACGCTATTATCTTGCTCATCATTACTTAGAACTTTTTCCAAAAGCAAAAATTCTGCTACTTGTCAGAGATCCAAGAGATAATGTATTTTCTAAGTATAAAAGAGCAGAACGAAAAGGAATTGCAAAAGACACCTGTTTGTATATTCATACATGGAAAGAAGCATTTGAAAAATATTTTAATATCTTGAAAAAAAATAATGCTCCTTATTACATTGTCAATTATGAAAATCTTATCCATCATAGTCAGGATACCATGCAGAAAATTTCTGATTTCCTCAACATCCCCTACACCAATCAATACTTCCACTATCCACATGTGGTAAATGATTTTTTTTCAAACATCCAACATCCCCAACTAAAAAAACATTTTTTAATCACACATAAAAGTTTACAACAACCCATATCCCCTCAAAAAATTAATGAATGGCAACATCATCTTCACGATAAAAATATAAAGTACCTCATAAATGCTACTTGGACATCTACCAAAAAATTGGCTACAAAGTTAAATTACAAAGAACATCACAACTACATACCCGAGAAATTATCCTGCCTTAAATCCATACTTAAAGTCAAATGGACCTTTGTATCCTCTTACATCTACTTTAACTGTTTACCTTATTCCTTAAAAAAACAAATTAAAATAAAAAAATATCCACATCGCATCAATGCCATTTCTGCTTATGATAAATTCTTAAGAAAAGGTTATCTATAAAAAAATTTTTAATATGAACTTCTTTGTTTCAAAAATAGCACAACAATTAAACATCACAGAAAAACAAGTCCATTCCACACTTTCACTATTTGAAGAAGGGTGCACCATACCCTTTATCGCCCGCTACCGCAAAGAAAAAACCGGCGGACTGGATGAAGTACAAATATCTTCTATCAAAGACCAATTTGAAAAATTATTGGCTCTTGAAAATAGAAGAAATACTATACTCAAAAGCATTGAAGAACAAGGCAAACTCACCGATGAACTCAAAAACAAAATTCTCAACGCCGAAACATTAAATGAACTGGAAGACCTTTATTTACCCTACAAACCTAAAAAAAGAACACGTGCTACTATTGCTCGTGAAAAGGGATTAGAACCCCTTGCGTTACAAATCCTTCATCAGGAAATTATTGCAATTAATAAAGCAGCATCCCAGTACATTAATCCTGAAAAAGAATTAAATACAATTGAAGACGTCCTACAAGGGGCTCGCGATATTATTGCCGAAATCATTAATGAAAACGCTGAAATACGCTCTGATTTGAGAAACGCATTTCTTGAAGAAGCAATAATCACATCCAAAGTTATTAAAAACAAAGAAGAAGCCGGAATTAAATATAAAGATTACTTCAATTGGTCAGAGCCCCTGATGAAATGCCCCTCTCATCGTATGCTCGCTATGCGCCGTGGCGAAAAAGAAGAAGTGTTGTATTTAGATATTTCGATTGATGAAGAATTAGCATACAGCATTATTCAAAAACATATCCTTAAAAACAAAAATCATCCTACTGCTGAACAATTAGAACTGGCTATTAAAGATGCTTACAAACGTCTCCTGCATCCTTCATTAGAAACTGAATTTCGGATACTCACAAAAGAAAAAGCAGATATAGAAGCCATTAAGGTCTTTGCCAATAATCTTCGTGAATTATTGATGCAATCGCCATTAGGTTCAAAACGTGTATTAGCAATAGACCCGGGCTTTCGTACGGGCTGCAAAGTAGTGGCATTAGATGAACAAGGCAATCTATTGGCTGATGATGTAATTTATCCGCACGAACCCCATAAACAAATTGTAGCATCTCAACATACTATTCTGGCACTTGCTGCAAAATACAACATTGAAGCCATTGCAATCGGAAATGGTACAGCATCTCGTGAAACAGAACAATTTATCAGAAGCATCGAACAATTACCCAAAAGTATTCCGGTGATTGTAGTCAATGAAGCCGGTGCTTCTGTTTACTCCGCCTCCGAAGTGGCTCGGGAAGAATTTCCAGATAAAGACGTTACGGTGCGTGGGGCTGTTTCCATCGGACGCCGGCTACAAGATCCTTTAGCAGAACTTGTAAAAATTGACCCCAAATCCATTGGTGTTGGCCAATATCAGCACGATGTCGATCAAACACTATTAAAGGAAAAATTAGATGAAGTCGTAATGAGTTGTGTAAATGCAGTGGGCGTTGAACTCAACACAGCATCCAAACAACTCCTGTCTTATGTTTCTGGCATTGGTCCTTCATTGGCACAAAACATCGTTGAGTACAGAAAAGAAAATGGACCATTTCGCTCCAGACATGACTTGCTCAAAGTCCCTCGTTTCGGTGAAAAGGCCTTTCAACAGGCAAGCGGATTTTTACGCATTCGGGATGGCATTCATCCATTGGATAAAAGCGCCGTGCATCCCGAGAGTTATCACATCGTTGAAAAAATGGCGAACGACTTAAATTGTACCATCGACGATTTGCTCACTAAATCGGAGTTAAGAAAAAAAATACAATTACAAAAATACATCACTGAAAATGTTGGATTACCTACATTACAAGATATAATGAGCGAGTTAGAAAAACCCGGACGCGATCCCCGAAAGGAATTTGAAGTATTTCAATTTGACGACCGTGTGCATTCTATTGAAGATTTGAAAATAGGAATGAAACTGCCCGGTATTGTTACAAATGTTACCAACTTTGGTGCGTTTGTAGATATTGGTGTGCATCAGGATGGCTTAGTGCATATTTCACATTTATCGGATGAGTTTGTGGCCGATCCAAACGCTGTAATCAAAGTTGGTCAAAAAGTACAGGTAACGGTAATTGACATAGATATTCCTCGTAAACGTATTGCGCTTTCTTTGAAATCCAATCCTTTTGAAGATACGCCCAAGTCAAGATTAAATACAAAGAAATCATTCTCAAATACTAAATTAGAAGTAAATGATGAGAATGCCTTAGACCTTTTATTATCTAAATTTGGCAAGAAATAAAATATTAATGAAACCCTTTACTGATATATTTCAACAATTTGAATGGAATAAAGTTTCTGATTTCATTTACTCTGTTACTTCCCAACAAGTTGAAACTATATTAAATAAATCAACATTAGATGTTTGGGATTTTGCAGCTCTTATATCGCCTTCTGCTCAAAAGTTTTTACCTCAAATGGTTGAAAAAAGTCAATATCTGACCAAACAACGTTTTGGAAAAAACATCTTTTTATACGCCCCGCTTTATTTATCCAATGAATGTAAAAATATCTGCACCTATTGTGGATTTAGTTTGAATAATAAAATGAAAAGAAAAACGCTCACAGACAGCGAAATACACAAAGAAGCACAATTCCTTAAAAATAAAGGATTTGAACACATATTAATAGTAACTGGTGAAGACAATCAAAATGTTGGCATCTCATATATTGCACACGCTATTGATATTCTTCATAAATATTTTGCCAATATCTCAATAGAAGTCCAACCTTTGGAATTAGAAGAATATCAATTATTAGCAGAAAAAAATGTATATGCTGTATTAGTGTATCAGGAAACTTACAATATTCATCGCTATAAAACATATCATCCTAAAGGCAAAAAAAGTAATTTTTATTACCGTCTTGAAACCCATGATAGAATTGGCCGTGCAGAAATTCATAAAATTGGATTAGGTGTATTATTAGGTCTGGAAGATTGGCGCATAGATTCTTTTTTTACGGCCTTACATCTGGATTATCTTCAAAAAAAATACTGGAAATCACGCTATTCAATCTCTTTTCCCCGTTTAAGACCTGCTGTAGGTTCTATTAAAGAAAATGTGCATATTACGGACAATGAATTAATACAATTAGTTTGTGCTTACCGTTTGTTCAATCCAGATGTAGAACTTTCGCTCTCTACCAGAGAAAGAAGCGAATTTAGAGATAAATTAGTAGAACTTGGTTTTACCACCATGAGTGCAGAATCAAAAACTAATCCGGGCGGTTATACCGTAGAATCTCATTCTTTGGAACAATTTGAAATAGACGACAACAGAACCTTAGAAGAAATTGTGGAAGCACTTCAAAGTAAAGGAATAGAACCCGTAATGAAGGACTGGGATTATGTGTTGTTTGACTAATTGGATTAAAGAATATGATTACACCCGATGAATTCAAATACTACCAACGACAAATTATTCTGGATAATTGGGGTTTACAAAATCAAGAAAAAATAAAAAACACTTCTCTTCTTATTGTAGGCGCAGGCGGTCTGGGATGCCCGCTATTACTCATGTGCAGTGGCATTGGCTTTGGCAAAATTGGAATTGTAGATTTTGATACAGTGGCACTGCACAACTTACATCGTCAATATCTTTATACTTTTAATGAAATCAATCAAACTAAATCAACATTAGCAAAAAAGAAAATATCTGCTCGCAACCCTTATGTTGAAATTATCGAACATTCAATATTATTAGATGAAACGAATATAGAAAGCATTGTTCAAAATTATAATATAATAGCCGATGGCACAGATAACTTTAATACCCGCTACTTAATAAACGACACTTGTGTGAAATTAAATAAACCATTCGTATTTGGAAGTATTTTTAAATGGACTTCTCAAGTAGGATTGTTGAATTTCAACGGAAGTAAAAATTTAAGAGACATTTTTCCGGAACCACCAAGCCCTGAAGAAGCCCCCGGTTGTGCCGAAGCAGGGGTTATCAATACAGTAACAACACAGTGCGCCGCATTAATGGCACAACTCATTGTACTGGCTTCAATAGGCAAAGGCGAAGAATGGACCAACAAATTAATACTATCCGATTGGTGGCACATCAAGCAAAACATTATTCACTTTTAGTCATGACACTCTCCCTCTCATCATAAACATACAATTGGAAAGAACTCAAACTGAATTAACCTGAAAAAAGATTACTCAATCATAAATTTTTGTGTATGGATAGAACCTGTATTTTCATCTACAAAATTTATGAAATACACTCCTTTTTCGAGATGCGAGGCATTGAAGCTAAATAAATTGTTTGGCACCAAAGTAATTGTGATATTTTGTTCTATCTTTCTTCCCATAATATCCGTAATGTAAAATTGTGCGTTTTTAGATGGTGTATTCAGTAATAAATAAAATTGTCCCTTGTTAGGATTAGGAAAAAGAGTTAAGATATTGGATTGGGCAAAGACCTGTTGGACATTGGTGAGAGAGGGTTGTTTGTAAACATATAAGGAATAATTTTCATAATTTTCATTTTGTCCTTGTTTATATTGAATTAGTTTTTGAGTAATCATATTGCCGTAGTACGAATTTCTGGTAAGTATTTCTTTACACCCCCAGTCCCACACCCAATTACCTATTGTTCCATCCCAATAATAATCTTTTTCTTCAATGTTTTCATCATCAATTGAATCGTAAGCATATTCATATTTTTCAGAATTAAGATACACGCCAGGAGCATATCTCTCTTGAAAAATCATAACAGCGGGTAAATTGTTACACATATCCTCTACATCATTGCTTAGCCATTTATACCACGTTACTAATACTTTTCCTAAAGTATCCCATTGATTAGTATTAAAATTCCATTCTACATCAATGGCCTCTTTTATTTTACCACTTACATCATAAGTATAAGATTCTCTCATTTTGTAAGTGATATTATTAGGATTATTTTCATCAAATTCTTCGTAGGTGATAGAGGTATATTTTTGTTGTGAATTGTACGATACAGTGATTTGATAATCCGGTTTTAATGTGTCAAAACAATCCAATCGTTGATATACCTTTTCTAAAACTAATTTACTGTATAGGTTATAATTTCTCTCATACTTTGTTACAACACAGAAACTCTGAGTAGAAAAATCATACTCTTGTTCCTCAATTACACCAGGTTTATTAGCCGTTGAATAATAAAACGTATCTCTATTAGATGGAAACCATTCATCTGTCCATCTGTTGTAATTATGCATTGCAATACATTGTCTTCTGCCCAAATTATCGTATCGATAAAGTATCCGATAATTTGGTACAGAATCTGAAAATACTTTTTCTTCTAATAATTTTCCCGCATTTGGTGAAGTAGTATAATACAAATAGGTAGAAGAATCCTGATAATACCAATTATAGGTCATAAACCTATCCCACTCAAAATGCACACTCACCAAAGGAAGATATTGCAAAGCATGATCTGCATATACTTTCTTGTCTTCATAAGTAATGTAAGTTGTATTAATAGATGGAAAGTAAGATCTAATTTTAGTGTCTTTACCAATAATTTGTTTGCCTAAAAAAGACAAGTGCATATTAAATTCATTGTTTACAAACACTTTATCCTCTTGCGAATAAAGTATTTGGCTTACTAAAAGCCCTACCATTGCTAATAATTTTGTTTTCATAGTCGTAAATTTTCCTCAAAGGTACAAATTTTTTCTCAAACAAAAAAACATATTGGATGACAATTGCTTATCTACCGCTCATGTCCGTTTAAAAAATTAGAGTATTACTTTTTATCTAAAAAACAATCCTTGTGACAAAAAGTATTTCTCAATAAGACAACTCTGTTTTCGGACAAGCGCTATTCCAATTATCATGGGTAAATTTTATTAAGAAGCATTAGCAGATAGAATTATTGTTTCAGCCAACCGCATTTTCCGTTACGGTTGCAGAACGAACCTTTTCAAGAATTATGCAATGCCCCCACTTTGTATTCTTTTTCATTCAACTCTTAAAACTCATTCCTACACCCAAGGCACTAAAACCCTAATTATCCGCTTTTTCCGAAAATGATAAATATCAGTAAAAAAATTTTATTTTTTTAAAAACAAAACACCTATCTTTGCCGCCCAAAATTATTGCAATGCAACAAAAGGGCAAAATCACACAAGTTATCGGACCCGTTGTAGATGTTCGCTTTGACACACAAAACGGACAATTACCCAAAATTTTAGAAGCCATTGAAGTACAGCGTTCCAATGGACAAAAACTGATATTGGAAGTTCAGCAACATATCGGAGAGGACACCGTACGCACCATTGCCATGGACAGCACCGATGGATTGTACAGAGGTATGGAAGTAACCGCCCTCGGTGAAGGAATAAAAATGCCTGTTGGCAAACAAATCCGTGGACGTTTGTTTAATGTAGTAGGTGAAAGCATCGATGGTATTAACATCTTGGACAATAAAAAGGGCCGTACGATACATCAGCCCGCCCCAAAATTTGAAGAACTCTCCACTTCCACAGAAGTGCTTTACACTGGTATTAAAGTCATTGACCTGATTGAACCCTACGCAAAAGGCGGTAAAATCGGCTTGTTTGGTGGTGCCGGTGTTGGAAAAACTGTATTGATTCAGGAGCTAATCAATAATATCGCAAAAGGTTATTCTGGCTACTCTGTATTCGCCGGTGTAGGAGAAAGATCCCGTGAAGGAAATGATTTATTACGTGAAATGATTGAAGCCAATATCGTTCGCTATGGCGAGGCCTTCAAGGCATCGCTTCATAAAGGTGGATGGGATTTATCCAAAGTAGATTTAAAAGAACTGGAAAACTCACAAGCTACTTTTGTCTTTGGTCAGATGAACGAACCCCCCGGTGCCCGTGCCCGTGTGGCGTTATCAGGATTAACATTAGCAGAATACTTCCGCGATGGCGAAGGCGATGGACAAGGAAAGGATATTTTATTTTTCATAGATAATATCTTCCGTTTTACGCAAGCCGGTTCAGAAGTATCTGCCTTACTTGGCCGTATGCCCAGTGCAGTAGGTTATCAACCCACTTTAGCGACAGAAATGGGCGCTATGCAAGAGCGTATTACTTCTACTAAAAATGGTTCTATTACTTCTGTACAAGCCGTTTATGTTCCAGCCGATGACCTTACTGATCCCGCTCCGGCTACAACCTTTGCGCACCTGGATGCGACTACTGTATTGAGCCGTAAAATTGCCGAGTTAGGTATTTATCCTGCTGTTGATCCATTAGATTCCACTTCTCGGATATTAAACCCTGCTATTGTAGGGGAAGCCCACTACAAATGTGCTCAAAGAGTAAAAGGTATCTTACAACGTTATAAAGAGTTACAAGACATCATTGCCATTTTAGGTATGGATGAATTAAGTGAAGAAGATAAATTAGTCGTACACCGTGCTCGTCGTGTTCAAAGATTCTTATCTCAGCCCTTCCATGTGGCAGAACAATTTACAGGTATTAAAGGCGTATTTGTAAACATTGAAGACACCATCAAAGGATTTAATATGATTTTAGATGGCGAAGTAGATGAATACCCGGAAGCCGCTTTTAACTTAGTAGGCACCATTGAAGAAGCCATTGAAAAAGGCAAGAAAATGCTGGCAGAATCTAAATCCTAAATTTAAAGTATGTTACATTTAGAGATATTATCACCCACTGGAAAAATTTTTGAAGGAGAAGTAAATTCCATCCTTCTTCCAGGAGATGAAGGATCCTTGGGTGTGTTAAATAATCACGCCCCTCTTATTTCTACCTTAAAAGAAGGAAAAATTGAATGGTCTGTTAATACTCAAAAAGAAAAATTAGAAATAAAAGGCGGCGTAGTAGAAGTTTTAAAAAACAAAGTAACAGTACTGATTAAGTAATTAAAGTATCCACTTAGTAGGAGTTTTGAAAAAAATTTTTGATTAAAATTTTGTGGTTATTTTTTTTTTTATTTACTTTTGCAAAAAATTTTACTATGAGAAAAATATTTATCCTTTTTAGTATTATCTTTTCCATCAGTTTTTTAAATTATGTTTCTGCTCAGTGTACAAACATTACAGTTAATGTCGATTTTTCAGGGGCACAGGCCAACGGCTGTTGTAATGTTTGCGGAGCAGATTATAGATGCTATACAAATGGTTCTGCAACGCCTTGTACATTTGGCTCCACCTTTTCTTCAACGTTTGTTGACCCCGTTCCTCCGGGAAATATTGTAGTAGGTGCACAGGTACGATACTATTACGGCGGCTGTTCAGGAGGGGCTGGTACAATGGCTACCTCCATTGATGGTAATGCTATAGGTACTGCTAACTTTTCAACAAGTAATTGTAGCTGTGGAGCATGTTACATATCTTCTACACCCAATGCTAACTTTCCCTGTGGCATGCCCGGATATGTCTATGGTGGAAATAATACGGTAAGTGGTGTTGTTTCTGGGTTAGAATGTATTGATCGTCTTGAAGTGATATTATGTTATCGTCCGGCTACACCCAATGCCGGAACAGCTGCTTCTTCTGCTGCAGCCATTTGTTCCGGTCAGAATGTTAATTTAACTTTAACCGGTTATCAAACCGGTGGAACCATACAATGGCAATCTGCCCCTACTTCAAGTGGACCATGGACAAACATTCCTGGTGCTACGGCTACTCCTTACACTACCGGTCCTCTCACATCTAATACTTGTTTCAGAGCACAAGTAACCTGTGGCGGCACCGCATATTCTAATACTGTATGTGTGAATGTAAATCCATTACCTTCTGTTTCTGTATCCAATGCTACTATCTGCGCCGGACAATCTGCGACACTTACCAGTGTAGTGAATCCTGTTGGCGGTTCATACAGTTGGGCACCGGGTGGATTTACAACATCCAGCATTGTTGTTTCTCCGCCTTCTACTCAAGTATACAACTTAACGTACACCGACCTTAATGGATGCTCTGCCACTGCTTCCGGAACCGTAGATGTTAATCCAACTCCCAATGTAACTGTCAACAATCCTACCATCTGTGCCGGGCAATCCGCCACTATTACTGCCAATGGCGTACCGGGTGGTGGAACATATTTATGGTCGCCGGGAGGCGCTACTACAAATACTATTGTAGTTACGCCGGGCTCCACATCTACTTATACCGTTCAATATACTTCTGGTCCAGGTTGTCCGGGAACGACGGTTGCAACGGTGGTAGTCAATCCTATACCTACTGTTGCTGTTAATAATGCCACTATTTGCGGTGTGGGAAGTGCCACATTAACCTCCACCGTAAATCCAATCGGCGGTTCTTATTTATGGTCACCGGGTGGCATGACAACGTCTTCCGTAGTCGTTTCACCTGGTTCTACTTCTAATTATACCCTATCCTATACATCTCCCGCTGGTTGTACCAACACTACGCAGGCAACCGTTTTTGTAAGTTCTTTACCCACAGTCGCTGTCAATAATGCCACCTTATGCTCTGCACCGGGTGCCAGCGTTGTTCTTACAGCTACCGTTTCACCGAGTGGCGGAACGTATACATGGACGCCTATCGGGGGCGGTGGGCCTATTGTAGTTGTTTCTCCCACTTCTTCTACAAGTTATACGGTTACTTATACAGAACCCGGCGGATGCTCCAATTCGGCCGTTTCTTATGTAACAGTTCTTCCTGGTTTCAGCTTTGCTGACTTTACGTATCCCAATCATCCGTGTGTGGATAATCAGCCCTATACTTTTTCAGCTACAGTAAGTGGTAGTGGACCATACTCTTACCAATGGAGTTTTGGCAATGGTTCTTCACCTTCTACTGCTACTACACTGTCTGCATCTGTCAATTATTCTTATTCTGGTATCAAAGATGTGAGTTTGGTCATTGTCAATTTGTCTTCCGGTTGTAAAGATTCTATTGTTCATCAGCTAACTATTGAAGATTTACCATTTGTCAATTTTTCTTCATCTTCTCCAACTTGTGTAACAGATACTGTTTATTTCAACAACTACTCTTGGATTGGTGGTAGTGCAACTATTGCTTCCTGGTTCTGGGATTTCGGTGATGGAAATACTTCCACCTCTTACCAACCTTCTCATTTATACTCTACTGGTGGAACTTATACCGTATACTTAGTAGCCACCTCTGACTGGGGATGCGATGATACTTTATTTAAAACTATAACAGTTTCACCGCTTACTGTTCCGGGAAGTGTAAGTCCAAATGCCACCGTTTGTGCGTTATCTAATAACGGGACGGTTAGTGTAAGTGGTAATAATGGAAATGTTGTTTCATGGATGTATTCCGTTGATAATGGTAATACGTGGATACCGATAGCCAATACCAATACTGTTTACACTTACAATAATCTTTCTCAAACGACTATTTTCGGAGCGGTCGTACAAAGTGGGTCTTGTCCTACTGCCACTACTACCTCTAATGCTACCATCACTGTAGATCCAGCTTCGCAAGCAGGATATATCCAAAGAGATACTTTAGTTTGTTTTATTCCAACGAATCAAGGTACGCTTGCTTTAACTAATTATACTGGCAATGTAGTAGATTGGTTGAGTTCATCTGATAACGGGGTGACGTGGACGTCTCTCTCTAACACCAATCCTTATTATGCTTTTTCCGGATTAACCGATACTACATACTATAAAGCCGTTGTCCAAAGCGGTATTTGTCCGCCAGATACAACGCCAATTACTAAAGTATTAGTAAAATACTTTAATGGTGCAAAAATTATTCCATCCCCAGATACTTCAATAAGCGTTGGATTTTCTGTACAAATTGTAGCCAGTGGAGGTAATGGTTTTGCTTGGTCACCGAATTACAATATTTCTGATACAACAGTGAATAATCCTTTTGTATGGCCAACGAAAGATACTACTTACATGGTTTATGTTCGCGACCAATACGGTTGTTTAGATACTGCAACGGTCAAGATATTTGTTTTAAAAGATTACAAACTGATTATTGCCAATACAATGACGCCTAACGGTGATAACTATAACGATATCTTCTGGATAGGAATGATAGAATATTATCCGAATAATGAAGTGATGGTCTTTAATAGATACGGACAAATGATTTACAAAGCCAACAAGTACGATAATCAAAAAGTTTACTGGGATGGCACTTATCAAGGCAATAAAGTACCGGATGGTGCCTATTATTATGTGATAAAGTTTACGGATAGCAATGTGATATTTAAGGGAAGCATCAATGTGATCAGTAGTCATTAAACATAA
>CAZNVL010000017.1:0-24168 GCA_964576565.1 uncultured Flavobacteriaceae bacterium
TTTGTAACTTGTACATTTAATAAATGGGATCATAGCTCAGCTGGTTCAGAGCATCTGCCTTACAAGCAGAGGGTCACAGGTTCGAATCCTGTTGATCCCACTCTTTTGTCTCCAATGCCTTACTTCTACATCTTGTTCTCCGCTTCTCTCAATAAGTTTTATATCGGCTCTACTCACGGATCGCTGGAAGCCAGATTAAATAAACATCTCTCCAATCATAAAGGATTTACCGCCAAAGCAAAAGATTGGTCTATCGTCTATCAAGAATTTTACCAAAACTATAATGACGCTCTCCGCCGTGAAAAAATCGTCAAATCCTGGAAATCCAAAAACAAAATACTGCAACTTATCCAACAACAACAATAACTTCACCGGTTCAGAGCATCCCGATACAATCGGGAGGGGCATTACTTCGAATCCTGTTGATCCCACTCTTTTGTCTCCAATGCCTTACTTCTACATCTTGTTCTCCGCTTCCCTTATAGTATTTTTTTAGTAATTGATAATTTCCCCGTCTTTTAGATGAATTATTCTATCCGTTTTTTCTGCAAAAGTAGTATCGTGTGTAACAATTAAAAATGTTTGTCCAAACGTTTTATTCAATGTTCGGAAAATTTCGTAAACCATTTCAGAATTTTTTGAGTCCAAATTACCAGTAGGCTCATCGCCCATTATAATTTTAGGTTGATTGATCAATGCCCTTGCTATAGCCACGCGCTGCTGCTGACCGCCCGATAATTTATTGGCCTTTTTATCGGCCAGCTCATCAATATCCAATAATTTTAATTTTTCGATGGCATTGGCATATATTTCATCTTTTGAATGTTTATTAAGTTTTAAAGCAGGCATCATAACATTTTCAAGAACTGTAAATTCTGGCAGCAAATAATGAAATTGAAATACAAATCCAATTTTTTCATTCCTTAGTTCTGCCAAAGCGTCTTTTGATTTACTTTTCAATAATTCATTATCAAAATAAATATCTCCTGTATAATCTGTATCCATGGTGCTTAAAACATAAAGTAATGTCGATTTTCCACTACCCGATGCGCCTACAATCGACACAAATTCTCCTTGTTGTATTTGTAAATTAATAGATTTTAAAACATGGTGCTCAATAGGATCATGATAAAATTTATTAAGTTGATGCGTAGAGAGAAGTAAATTAGCAGGCATATTTATTTAGATCGTAAAATATCAATAGGATCTGTTTTAGAGGCCTTTCTTGCCGGAATATAGCCAGCAATTGCTGTTACGACAACAGCAAAGAAAAAAGCAAATAAATAAAATGTAGCAGAATTATTAAATTGCAAGTATTCTAATGTAACAAAACCCTTGACATTCATACGTATAGAGCCAATAATTTTCTGCAACAAAAAACCGAAAAACAAACCCAACAAACCCCCTGTTAGTCCTATCATCAAGGACTCTGTAATAAAAATATGTACTATATCTTTATCTTTAAACCCAATAGCTTTTAGGATAGCAATGTCCGGTAATTTTTCATAAATAATCATCATTAAAATGTTGAATATACCAAAGCCCGATACAATCAAAATAGTAGTGATTATCAAATAAGTTATCATATTTTGAATTTTAAATATACTGAAAATGTTGGCATTCGCTTCTTTCCAATCTAAAGCACGATAACCAAATTTTTTCTGTAATGTTACAGCCAGATCCTGGGAGTCATCAATATTTTTTACTTTGATGTTTATATCGGTGATAAAATCGTTGTCTGCTAAAAGTAATTTCTGAGCATTACGAATAGTAATATACGCTCTGGATTTATCCAGTTCTGTAATACCTGTTTTATTAATGCCTACTATTTTCATTTCTAGGCTAACGCCGGCGGAAGAAAGTATTTGAATATTATCATTGAGATGAACGCCTAATAACTCTGCCAGTCCTTCGCCTAAAATAACGCCATTGGGGATTGTATTAAGTTTTTTGATACTGCCTTGTATATTGTTTTTTTCAACATTGAATAAAATATTTTCTTTCAATATATGTACACCCAATACCCGTCCACTTATCTGTGTAATGCCGGACTTAAATATCACCTGTGCCGACAAATTAGGAGACACACCCTGTACCATCGGATGTTGTTCGAGATATGCTACAATACCTTGAACATTTTTTATTTTAGGTAATTCATCTTTGGGTTTCTGATTGCGTACAAAAATAAGCGAATGCTTAAATGCAGTTGCTTTATTTAAAATAGGACGACGATTTAGTTTGGATTCATTGTATATTCGGATATTAGCGCTGGTATTAATAGTTTGTTCTATAAATGTTTTCTGAAAACCGGTCATTAATCCTCCCTGAAAAATAAAAATAGCAATTCCAAACGTAACACCAAGCATAGCTACAATACTTTGCCGTTTTTTAGAACGTAAGTGTCGAAATGCAATTTGCCAATTAGTAGGAATATTCATGATTTTTTTACGGTTGCAATAGTTCAGTTTTTTCATCAATGCCTTGAATAATCTCCACATTTTCAAGGTCTTCAATTCCTTTTGTTACTTTCAATGTATCGTGTGTGGAGGTAATAATCATTGAATCGTTGTATAAATAATTTTTAGGTATAACCAATGCTTGCTTTTTCTGTGCCACAATAATATTCGCTTCTACAGACATACCGGAATAAAAAACATAATTATCTGGTTGAACGCTGGCCATCACCCGACACGTCTTGTTAATGGGATTGATACGTTGAAAAATTTTCTCAACATTACCAGTGAAAATTTTACTCTTATATACATCTGTTTCATAATATACGTTTTGTCCCTGCTTAATGAGATTGATATCCGTTTCATCTACATTTAACTCTACTTCAAAATTATTGTAATCTCCAACAACCATAAGAAGTGTAGTGGTATTGATAAGTTCTCCTTCTTTTGGTAAAATATCATATACTTTTCCATTTATAGCAGAATAAAGCGTGTACTCATTAAGATTTAAAAGCTGGGCTTCATATTGTAATTTAGCATTTTCATATTCTATTTGTAATTGAGTTTTAGTTTGATCATAGTGATGTAAAGATTTGAAATAATTTTCCCGTGAAAGTTCAAACTGAGCTTTTATGGCGTCAAACTGCTGAAGTGAAGTAGCATTGTTTTTCAATAAATCTTTAAACCGCTCAAAATTTGTAGAATCTAATTTATACTTTACCAGTGCTGATTGAACATCGTCCTTTAAGGACTTCAGTAAAGATGAATTCTCTGAAACATTATTAGACGCTAATTTCAAATAATTTTTAGCTATCTCTAAATTCTTTTCGTTTATTTCACTCTGAATACTCAGAATGGCTTGCCCTGCTTTTACAACATCGCCTGACTGAACATAAATTTTTGAAATATATCCCGGTAATTTTGAATAAACATTGTAAACATTTTTTGGAAAAATCTTACCAGACGCATAAACAACCTGCACTATATCTTGTTTTTGAGCGTGAATCAACGACTTGTCCCGCTTACAAGACAAAAAAAACATCAACAAAAGGATAATCAGAAAATAATAACGAAACATTTTTGCCACGAAGATACTAATTAAATCACACAAGCATTTCACCTGATACAGAAAACTGAAACACATCTGAAAAAAAGATATACATCCATAAAATTAATTTCAGATTTTCCTGCAATGATTGATGCCTATTGAGTAACTACATAAATGCTTCATTAATGTCATTATTTTAATAAACCCTGTATCATTAAAATGATTAAGTTTGCCCAAACTTGGCAATATGGACACCGACACAAAGATTCTGGTAATAGGTGCTGGCGGACAAATAGGTATTGAATTGTGTGAAGCGTTAAACAAAATATATGGTAAAGATAATGTTATCGCATCCGATATAAAGGAAATAAAAGAACTCAGCGAAAATACGTTTGAGTACTTAGATGTATTAGATAAAGACAAATTATTAGCGATTGTTCAAAAATACAAGGTGACGGACGTTTATTTACTGGCGGCCTTATTATCTGCTACTGCTGAGAAAAATCCGGCATTGGCCTGGAAGTTAAATATGGAAGGACTGTTTAATGTTTTAGAATTGGCCAAAGAAAAAATTATTAAAAAAGTTTTCTGGCCTAGTTCTATAGCCGTTTTTGGACCCTCTACCCCTAAACAACACACACCGCAATTTACTATTATGGACCCTAACACCGTCTATGGAATAAGTAAACTGGCCGGTGAAAGATGGTGCGAGTGGTATGCTCAAAAATACAAGGTAGATGTGAGAAGCATTCGCTATCCCGGCTTAATTGGCTGGAAATCACAGCCCGGCGGCGGTACGACGGACTATGCTGTTCATATATTCTACGATGCCCTGACCAAAAAAGAATATACCTGTTTTTTAAGAGAAAATACCATGCTCCCGATGATGCACATAGAAGATGCTGTGCGGGCTACGATAGAATTAATGCAAGCCCCTACTGAAAAAATTAGTATAAGAAGTAGTTATAATTTAGCGGCTATGAGCTTTACGCCCCATCAATTGTCTGAAAAAATTAAACAATTTATCCCAGAATTTAAGATGAACTACCAGATTGATTTTAGACAATCGATTGCCGACTCTTGGCCCCAATCCATTGATGATTCTTTTGCCAGAAAAGATTGGGGATGGCACGCTTACTATAATCTTGATAAATTAGTAGAAAATATGATAACCCATATTCGTAAAAAACTCAATATTTAGAATTCACTAAAAATTTTGTCTTCAATCGTAAATATAATCACTTCCTGATGTAGCAATAGCGTGTTCAGAAACACTTCCATATCCTGCTAATCGGCCTTTTAATCCAGCTTCTACCGCTAATCGGAATGCTTCTGCCATTTGAGGTGGGTCTTTTGCTACGGCAATGGCCGTGTTTACCAAAACGGCGTCTGCACCAATTTCCATGGCTAATGCAGCGTGTGAAGGAAGTCCTAATCCGGCATCTACAATAACGGGTAAGTTTGATTGTTCAACGATGATTTTCAGAAAATCAAACGTACGAAGTCCTTTATTCGTCCCGATGGGCGCACCGAGCGGCATTACTGCGGCTGCTCCTGCACTTTCCAGATGTTTGCACAACACAGGATCGGCGTGTACATAAGGTAATACTACAAAGTTATCCTTCGCAAGAATTTCCGTTGCTTTAAGCGTTTCAATAGGATCGGGCATAAGATATTTTGGGTCGGGATGAATTTCTAATTTAATCCAGTTGGTTTGTAATGCTTCTCGGGCCAATTGTGCGGCTAATACAGCACCTTTGGCGGTACGAGCACCAGAAGTATTCGGCAATACATGAATGTTATGTTTTTGCAAAACGTTCAGCCATTTATCTTCTGATACGTTTTTATCCAGTCGTTTCAGAGCCAGCGTAACCATTTCGGTTTTAGAACGCAGAATGGCTCCTTCAAATTCTTCAATTGTTCCAAACTTTCCAGAACCTAATATCAATCTTGATTGAAATGTTTTATCCGCAATTTTAAGTGGTTGCATAAAGTTTTTGATTAAGTTGTTGTACAAATGTTGATTTGTTGGGATGTTGGTTGAATGCAGATGAAATGGCTATTCCATAAACGCCAATAGAGATAAGTTCTTCTATATCTTCTAATTTTACACCGCCAATGGCATAAATTGGAACGTTGAGCTGATTTAATTGTTCTATAATGTTTTTATAGCCATGGATGCCGAGTATAGGGCTTAATTTTTCTTTTGTAGTAGTAAATCTCAATGGTCCCAGCCCAATGTAAGTAACTTTTTCTTGTATTCTTTGCAGTACATCTTCATAAGTATTGGCAGTGCCACCGATCCATTGATGGGTGTGTAAAATTTTTCTGGCTTCTGAAACAGGCATATCGTTTAATCCCAGATGGACGCCTGTAGCACTGATTTGTCGGGCTATTGAAGGGTGGTCGTTGATGATGAGTACCGCGTTGTATTGGTCTGTGTAAGGTTTAATACTTTCAGCGAGTTTTAATATTTCTGAATATGGGGCATTTTTCCAACGCAGTTGTATCCATTGCACACCAGCATCCAGAGCAGAACGTATGGCATTGGTTTGCTCTTCAGATGTTTGACCGTGTGATATGTATTGCAATTTTGGTAAATTCATAAAAGTGTGGAATGATAGCCAATTAAAGTTTTTGAAGAAGTGAGATATTTTTCTGTATACTTTTTTGCATTTATGGCAGCGTTGTTCAGATCATTACCTAATGCCAAATACGCTGTAAGAGCAGAAGAAAACACGCATCCTGAGCCATGCTTGGGATAGATAGTTAAATCCGATTGAGGTGGTATCTGAATGGGTTCTTTGCTGTTTTGTAAAAACAAATAATCAGTGCCGATTTCATCATTGTTGTGTCCGCCTTTAATAATGACATTAGTAAATTGTGATAAATAAGTGCCTGCTTCCAGCAGATTAGATTTGTTTGAAATAAGCAATGCTTCATAAAAATTAGGGGTGATGCAAAAGATATTTTTTAAATAAGATTTGATGAGAGGAATTTGTTGTCTTTTAAAAATAGTTTTAGAAGTAGAGGATTCTAAGACCGTGTCCCAGATTATTTTGATTTTTTGTTTTTGTAACACTCTGGTAATTTCTTCTAACATATCAATATCTCTGATAATCCCAATTTTTGCAAAAGAGAGGGGATACGAGTGAATAAGAAAATCAATTTCTTCCACAATATGATTGATGGTTCGCCAATACATTTTTACAAATTCGGAATGGGATTGAACAGTCGGCGCTGTAATGACGGTTACCCCATAAACTCCAATATTTTCAAAAGTTTTTATATCGGCAAGGATACCTGCTCCGCCAGAGGGGTCAAATCCTGCAATGGACAGGACTATTGGACGCCATTTTTCTCCCATGATTCTTTAAAATTTAAAAGTTGTTCAATTGGATGAGGGCTTTGCCAGATATGTCCTTTGATGGCTACACCCGAAAATCCCATATTTAGTGCATCCTTGAAATTGTCAGAATTTATACCACCTATTGCAATAATAGGAATCCCTAATTGTTCGTGCATATCGTGTAAGTGTTTTTGAATAACATTCTGATTTATTTTTGGAACATAATTTTTCTTGGAAATGCTTTCAAACACAGGCCCATAAATGAGATAACTAAAATGATTGTATTCTTCTTCCAGTTCAAAATGATGAATAGAAGCACTGACATTTAAGAAATGATACTTGTAATAAAAATCATCGTGGCTTTGAATCAAAGAAAGAAAGATATTACTGACATCTTCAGATAAGTGAAAGTGGTGAATGGAAAAATTAGAAGTTAATTCTTCAATGATTTTTTGAAATTGATGAACAGAAATTATAGAATGATGCTTGAACAGTGTAGATTTATTGAGATGAATAACAATTTTTTCTTTGGAAGATTCGTTAGAGTTTTTGAGAATTTTATTCAAAATGAATTTAATGTAAGTTGTATAATTATCAGAATACTCTGTAATTCGTATGTGCAATTTATCAACAAAGCTTAATGCTTCCTGCAATACCGGAATATGTTTATCCAGAATTATTTCATTGGTAATTAAAATCAGCATAATCAAATGAGTTGTTACCAATAAATTTCACTTCCTTTTTCTTTGAATTCTTCGGATTTTTTTCGCAATGCTTCTTCATATTCTCTGATATCCTGAGTAATTTGCATTGAACAAAACTTTGGACCGCACATAGAGCAAAAGTGGGCTATTTTAGCACCTTCTGCAGGTAAAGTTTCATCGTGAAATGCTTTGGCTGTTTCCGGATCTAATGAAAGATTGAATTGATCTTCCCAGCGAAATTCAAATCGTGCTTTGCTTAATGCATTATCTCTGTATTGTGCACCGGGATGGCCTTTGGCAAGGTCTGCCGCGTGTGCTGCAATTTTGTAGGCAATCACACCGTCTTTCACATCTTTCTTATTAGGCAATCCAAGATGTTCTTTGGGCGTTACATAGCAGAGCATAGAGGTGCCGTACCAACCAATCATTGCCGCACCAATGGCCGAAGTGATGTGGTCATAACCCGGTGCAATATCGGTTACTAATGGCCCTAAAGTGTAAAATGGGGCTTCCATACAATCCTGAAGTTCTTTGTCCATGTTTTCTTTTATCAATTGCATAGGAATGTGACCGGGTCCTTCAATCATCACTTGTACATCGTGTTTCCATGCGATTTTGGTCAATTCACCGAGTGTTTTGAGTTCTGCAAATTGTGCGTCATCGTTGGCATCATAGATACTTCCGGGTCTTAACCCATCACCGAGTGAAAATGCGACATTGTATGCTTTCATAATTTCACAAATCTCTTCAAAGTGTGTGTAGAGAAAATTTTCCTTGTGATGTGCCAGACACCATTTTGCCATAATGCTTCCTCCGCGAGATACAATGCCGGTCATTCTTCTGGCCGTCAATGGAATATAGCGCAGCAACACGCCGGCATGAATGGTAAAATAATCTACGCCTTGTTCGGCTTGTTCTATCAAAGTGTCTCTGAAAATTTCCCATGTCAGTTCTTCGGGTTTTCCGTTGACTTTTTCTAATGCCTGATAAATAGGCACCGTCCCAACCGGTACAGGAGAATTGCGAATAATCCATTCACGGGTTTCATGGATATTTTTTCCAGTAGATAGATCCATTACAGTATCGGCGCCCCAGCGACAAGCCCATACCGCTTTTTCTACCTCTTCCTCAATACTGGAAGTTACTGCACTATTGCCAATGTTGGCATTGATTTTCACTAAAAAGTTTCGTCCAATGATCATTGGCTCACATTCGGGATGATTGATATTAGAAGGAATGATGGCTCTACCGGCGGCTACTTCTTGTCTTACAAATTCTGGTGTAATTTCTTTTGGAATGTTTGCTCCCCAACTCTGACCGGGATGTTGTTTGAATAAAACATCGTATTGACCATTTAATTTTTCTTTCATGATTTCTAACATCTGATTTTCCCGAATAGCCACGTATTCCATTTCCGCCGTAATGAGGCCTTTTTTCGCGTAGTGCATTTGAGAGACATTGTAACCCGGCTTTGCTTTGAGTGGCTTGGGGATATTGGGAAAGCGGATAGAGTTTAGTTTTTCATCTTTGTTTCTTTCACGTGTGTATCCAGAAGTAAAATCGTTAAGTTGTTCTACATCTTTTCTATCTTTAATCCATTGTTCGCGAATACGTTCAATGCCTTTGTAAACATCTATTTTAATCTTCGGGTCGGTGTAAGGTCCGCTGGTATCATATACATACACGTCAGGATTTTCAATTGTTTTGCCATTTGATAGTTTGGTTGGCGAAAGTTTTATTTTTCGCATTGGCACTTTGATGAAGGGAAAAAGTTTCCCATTGATGTATACCTTTTCAGAGTTGGGGAAAGGTTCAGTAGTGATGATGGATGGATGGGGGATTTTTTCTGTTTTCATAAAACAATTTTTTAAGTTATGGATAATATATTAACCGCCTTGTGCTGCAATGATGACAAGAATACGGTCGTTGTTTTGGAGTGGATAAGATGCCCATTGATGTTTAGGAATGATGGTTTCATTTACAGCTACGGCTACGCCTTTTTTTTCTGAGGTAAGGTTTAGTTTTTGTAATAAAATTTCCTGTAAAGAGATGGATTGTTGTAAATCTAATTTTTCGTCATTCAAATAAATGGTCATACGATGTGAGTTTGAAATTGTCTAAACTTTAGGAATGCTGAGTGAACAAGACCAGTGAAGGTAGATAATACATTCGCTTATTCCCTTCGGCAGCATTACCTGCATCAGGTGATAAGGGTATTATCTCAGCCCGAATCCCGAGCACCCCTAAAGCGTTGGTGCAAAGGTAGGAAATTTTTACTAGTTTGATTTTTTTCTTATGTAAAAAAATTATAGAATGTGGATGACGGAGATTGGGACGAATTTTCACATGTAGCGCCTTGCCGTTTTATGGGATGATTTTTAGTTGCTTGAGTGTCATTTAAAAATGGCTTTCGATATTTACCTACTTTCTCTTTTTGATGATGGGGTTTATGAATTTGTTGTTGCGTTTTTATAGTTACATTTCAGGTAGATAGGGTTTAACTAATGTAATTTTTTGCAATATTTTTAGTATCTTTGCAATGATTAAATTGCAATAACCATGAGGAAAACAGAAAGGAAAAACGAGTTAAGTTTTGAAAAAGTATGGTTAATGTTTCAAGAAACAGACAAGAAGTTTCAAGAAACAGACAAGAAGTTTCAAGAAACAGACAAGCGATTTAAAGAAACGGAGAAATTACTTTCAAAAGAATTTCAAGAAATAGCGAATCGATTCAAAGAATCGGAAAAATTGCTCACAGAAAAGTTTGAAGAAACAGATAGAAAACTTCGTCAATTAGAAGGGTTGTTTACTGGGCAATGGGGGAAGCTTGTAGAGTCGCTTGTAAATGGGAATTTGGCAGAAGCACTTCGTGAACGAGGTATTGACATTGATGGAACCTCTCAAAGAGAGCAAAAATTTTACAATGATAGAGAATACGAAGTGGACATTATTGCGAAAAATGGCAAGGATGTTGTGCCTATAGAAGTGAAAACGACCTTGAAAGTAGAGGATGTGAAAGATTTTCTGGAAACTTTAAAAGTGTTTAAGAAAGTTTTTTCGGAATATAAAGATAAAAATGTGTATGGCGGCATGGCTTTTTTGAGAGTGGAAGAAGATGCAGACAGATTTGCATACAGAAATGGCTTGTTTGTAATTGCCGTGAAGGGCAATACTGCAAAAATTTTGAATGATAAAAAGTTTGTTCCAAAAAAGTGGTAGTTGTTTTTTTCCCTTAAAAAATTTTTGAAAATACAATAAAAAAAATTAATAGAACACAGATGTTGTGAAGGGAAGAAGATATTGGTTAATTTGTTTGTGTCATTGGGAAAATTTTATGTATTTTTGCATAAAAAACTATGGATGCAAAGACAAGGAATTTTGTTAAGAACTCTACTCTTGTTACATTAAAAGTGTTAGAAGATATTGTAGCGAAGAAGAGTGATGACATTGTTTTGCGTTATTCTTTGAATAATACTTTTTTATTATCTACTTTGTTTATGTTGATATCCGCTGTAGATGAGGAAAATAAAGATGTGAGAGAAAAGATAAATATGATTTTAAGAAATGGTTTTAACGTGGCGGATGAAAATGTAGATATTATTAGTAAATTAAGATATTGTATTTACGAGTTTGATGATGTTGATATAAATGAAGATGGCAGTATACGAATTGGTTGTTTATCCAATAAAAAAGTTTCGTTACTTGCTCTTCGTGCGATGATTAATGAGATAGAAAAGATTGTGTGAGAGAATTTAATCTATTTTTCCTTATGTTTGCTGCAAAAAATGGTGAAGCAATACAATGTATTGATAATAGGTAGTGGAGCGAGGGAGCACGCATTGTCATGGAAAATAAGTCAAAGTAAATTATTGAATCAATTATACATTACGCCGGGAAATCCGGGGACTGCTTTGTGTGGGACTAATTTGAATATTTCTGCTAATGATTTTGAAAGTATCAAAAAAATCATCTGGGAAAAAGCCATTGATATTGTGGTGGTGGGTCCGGAAGAACCATTGGTAAATGGATTGACAGACGCTATTTTAGAGGATAAAGTTTTATCGGATGTTATTGTCATTGGTCCCTGTCGTGCGGGGGCGATGTTAGAAGGTAGTAAAGCATTTGCCAAAGCGTTTATGCAAAAGTATGGTATTCCAACGGCTCGCTATCAACGGTTTGAAAAATCGCAGGAAAAAGAAGCACTGGCGTTTTTAGAAACGATGAACGCACCTTATGTCATCAAAGCCGATGGGCTGGCTGCTGGTAAGGGCGTTGTTATTGCAGAAAACAAAGAACAAGCAAAGCAAGTTGTACAAGAGATGTTGGGTGGTAAATTTGGTAAAGCGTCTGAAACATTGGTCATTGAGGAGTTTTTGAAAGGTATAGAAGTATCTTATTTTGTATTGTGCAATGAAGAACAATATGTATTATTACCCGAAGCAAAGGACTACAAACGAATTGGCGAAAATGATACTGGTTTAAATACCGGTGGAATGGGCACTGTGAGCCCGGCATCAGGAGTTGCAACGAATGCCTTTACTCAAAAAGTGATTGAAAAAATTGTAAGACCAACATTAAAGGGGCTAAAAGCAGAAGGCATTTCGTATGGTGGTTTTATCTTTTTTGGTTTAATGAATGTAGATGGAGAGCCGTATGTGATTGAATACAATTGCCGCTTGGGTGATCCGGAAACTGAGTCCATACTATTGCGTATTGAGAGTGATTTAGTAGAATTGTTTGTCAAAACTGGTGAAAAGCAATTATCACCAACGGATATAAAAATTAGCGAAGAATGTGCTGCGACGGTGATTTTAGCATCAAAAGGTTATCCTGAAACGTTTGAGAAAGGTTTTGAAATCAGAATAGCGGAGGCAAAAATTGTATCTCATATTTTTCACGCCGGGACAAGCATTAAAGACGGAAAGTTGGTAAGCAATGGCGGTAGAGTATTGGCGGTATCATCAATCGGTAAGAGTTTGGAAGAGGCCTTGCAAAAGTCCTATCAATCCATTGAACATATTCGTTTTGAAAATAAGTATTTCAGAAAAGATATTGGTCAGGATATTTTAAAAAGAGTGAAGCAGTTTTCATAATTTTTTATACACTTAAATTTTAATTTAATTTGCTCAAAAATTTATTTATGAAATTATTAGACAATAAAATCGCTTTAATTACAGGTGCTACAAGGGGCATTGGACGGGGTATTGCATTGAAGTTTGCAGAACACGGCTGTCATGTCGCATTTACTTATGTGAGTTCTGAACAAAAAGCCATTGAATTGGAAAATGAATTGATTAAGTTGGGGGTAAAAGCAAAAGGATTTAAAGCGGATGCTTCTATCTATTCGTTAGCGGAGCAAATTGCCGATGAAATTGTGAAAGAATGGGGGACTATTGATATACTGGTAAATAATGCGGGCATCACCAGAGATGGTTTGTTGATGCGTATGAGTGAAGCACAATTTGATGAAGTAATTCATGCCAATTTGAAATCTGTGTTTAATTACACAAAGGCAGTTCAAAAGATTATGTTGAAAAACCGGAAAGGCAGTATTATCAACATCTCTTCTGTTGTGGGTATTAAAGGGAATGCCGGACAGGCCAATTATGCAGCATCCAAAGCGGGTATTATTGGTTTTACAAAATCGGTGGCATTAGAATTAGGTTCAAGAAACATTCGTTGTAATGCTGTAGCGCCCGGCTTTATTGAAACAGAAATGACACATGCTTTGGATGAAAAAGTGATAGAACAGTGGAGGCAAAATATTCCATTGAAACGTGGCGGTACACCGGAAGATATTGCCAATGCCTGTGTGTTCCTTGCATCGGATATGAGTAGTTACATTACAGGGCAATGTATTAATGTATGTGGAGGAATGTTGACTTAAAAAATTTATAGTATATTTGTCCAAAATAATTTGAAATACTATGAAAAAAATTAAGGTGGAAAAAATTATTGCAGTATCAGGAATGCCGGGGCTTTTCAAGATCATTTCGAATGGCACAAAAGGGGTTATTGTAGAAAATATTACAGACAAAAAGAGAACTATTGTTTTGAACAACAGCAAAATTTTTGCATTAGACACCATACGAATTTTTGTAAATGATGGTGAATTACCACTCAATGAAGCATTGTATAAAGTTTATGAAACCTTGAATGGAGGCGCCGCCCCGCATCACAAAAATGCCAGTGATGAAGAAATAAAATCAGTATTTGAGAAATCTATTCCAGAATACGATAAAGAAAGAGTGCATCTTAACAACATCCGTAAATTATTTCAATGGTATAACATCTTGCATGCGGCGAATTTACTGGAAGTGATTGAGGATGGAACATCAGACAAGGAGGCAGAGAAAAATGAAAAAAATGTTTTGAACGATAATGTGGCATCTTCGGAAAAACAAGAAGTAGAAGAAGTAACAACTGAAGCGCCTGCCCCTAAAAAAAGAGGCCGTAAGAAGAAATCCGATAATGAAAACCAATAAATTCTTAAAGCGTCTTTTTCAAAAAACATCCCCTTCTTTTGTAGAAGGGGTTTTGTTTTTAATGGGATTGCTGTTTTTTAATGCTACATTAGTTTCTCAAAATAATTTATATCAATTATCTTTTCAATTACAAGAAAATGTTTCCTTAAATGTTCCTATCAAAATTGAAAATCAGAAAATTATTATTCCTGCATACACCAATGCCATTCAGTATGTTGAACCGTTTGCGATAAATAAAGATAGTGTAAAGTTTTCCGTTTCTATTTATGAAAATATTTTTTTGCTTAAAGTCATTTCTAAAAATAATTATTCTGGAAAATGGATAAAGTTTTCTTCTGCAGGCAAACGTTATAAAATACCAGTTAAAATCACGTCATTTACGAATAGTCCGGCAGATACTTCCAAAATGCGCACATTTCCTAAGCGCTGGAAAATGCTCATTCAAAACGAAAACACATCGTATAATGCCATCGGCACATTCAGATATTATTCAAATGCTTACTTATCTCATCTTTCCGGAAGCATTGCTACTCCTTATGGAGATTTGGGAAACTTGAATGGATTTATCAGAAACGATAGTTTGTATTTGTCGGTTTTCAATGGTTCATTTGCTACTCAGATTGTTGCCAGAATATTTAAAAAAAATCATCCCGATAGTATAAGTGGTATGATTTATTATGGAAATTGGGCTGTTGAAAAATTCAGTGCTGTAGCAGATAGTAATGCACATTTAATAAATGAAATTCCTTTACAAGATATTTTTTCATCCACTCAATTTGCATTTAATCATACATGGAAAGACATTTATAATAAAGAAATTCAATTAGAATCTAATAAACCATTTGTTTTGTTGATAATGGGCACATGGTGCCCGAATTGTGCGGATGAAAATAAATTATTTTCCAAGTGGTACGATAGTATTGCGCATAAAGTCCAAATCATTGCATTATCGGTGGAGCGCACGAATGATCGGCTAAAAGCAATAGAACTCTTAAAAAAATATCAACAAAAATTAAACCTTCCATATCCCATCGTCTTATTGTCAGAAAATGGTACTCAAAAGAGTTATGCATTATTCCCTGAATTGATAAAGGTTCCGGCATTTCCAACCACAATTTATTTTGATAAACAACATCACCCATATACTGCCACAATTGGGTTTAACGGACCTTCCACACATGACTTGTATCTACATACTCAAAAACATATTCAGCAAATCTTAAATGAAATAACAAAATAAAATATGTTTACCGGCCTTATTGAATCCATGAGCATTGTACGAGAAATAAAATACGAACAATCTAACATGATACTAACACTTGAAAATAATTTGGCAAGTGAATTTTATATTGATCAAAGTATTGCGCATAATGGTGTATGTCTTACTGTTACGGATGTTCAGCCGCCTTTATATCAAGTTACTTTGATTGAAGAAACGTTGAATAAAACAAATTTCAGGAATGTTGAGAGAGGGAATAGAATTAATATAGAACGTAGTATGCTGGCCAATAGCCGATTGGACGGACATTTTGTAAGTGGGCATGTAGATTGTACAGGTATTGTAAAATCAATTGAAGACAAAAAAGGTAGTAAAGAAATGTGGATAGAACATCCTGAAAGCCCTTACTTTATCACTATTCCAAAAGGAAGTATTTGTGTAAATGGGGTAAGTTTAACTGTAGTGGAGAGTAAGACCAATGCCTTTTCGGTGCATATTATTCCTTATACTTGGGAACATACAAATTTACAATATCTGCAAGCCAATAGTTTGGTAAATTTGGAATTTGATATTTTAGGAAAATATATTCAAAAAATTTTATCTCATTATTCTATTAAACTTTAATTATATGAAAAAGCAAATGTTTCATGTTGTAGTTTGTATTGCCACTACACTTACAATCTACGCTCAAAACACTTCTCATCAATTCATTCAGCAACACATTCAATATCTGGCTTCGGATGAATTAAAGGGCAGAGGAGCCGGGACAGAGGATGAAAAAAAAGCGGCTAATTACATTGCACGACAATTCAAAAAATACGGACTTGTCCCACTTTCCAAAAACTCTGAAAATCCATACTTTTATGAATTTACCTTCAAAAAGAAAAGACATCCGCACGATACATCTACCAAAGGAATGCCAGAATTGAAAGGCATTAATGTGATTGGACTTTTAGATAACAAAGCCGATAAAACCATTGTCATCGGAGCACATTACGATCATCTTGGATTAGGGCACGATTACAATAGTTTAGATCCAGATCCCGAAGGTAAAATTCACAACGGCGCCGACGACAATGCCAGCGGCACTGCAGGAATGTTAGAATTAGCCAGATATTTTTCACAAAATAAAACATTCAAAAAATACAATATTCTATTTATGGCATTTTCAGGCGAAGAATTAGGACTCATCGGCTCTAAAAAATGGACAGAAAATCCTAATTATCCATTCAACAAAATCTACTATATGATCAATATGGATATGATTGGGCGATTGAATGATTCCACTCAAAAACTCGTTATTTATGGCGTAGGCACTTCTGATCAATGGATACCGTTGATAGATAGTATCAATAAAACCTTTCATTTTACTATAAAGAAAGATAGCAGTGGCATTGGACCAAGCGACCAAACTTCTTTTTATCTGAAAGACATACCCGTGTTGCACTTTTTTACGGGGCAACATTCGGATTATCACAAGCCATCCGATGATGCGGATAAAATCAATTACAAAGGTGAAGCACAGATATTAGGTTTTATCGCCAAGTTAATTGAACAATCGGCAAAGACAAAGACAGCAATGCAATTCTTGAAAACAGCAGCACCAAAGGAAAACAAAACATCTTTCAAAGTTACATTAGGTATTATGCCCGATTATACATTTGATGGAAAAGGTGTAAAAGTAGATGGTGTTAGTCCCAATAAACCAGCAGAAAAAGCGGGATTACAAAAAGGAGATATTATTTTACAATTAGGTGAAATTCCTATTAATAACATTGAGGATTATATGAAAGCATTGTCTCAATTTGAAAAAGGGCAATCTACCAAAGTGCGCATTAAACGCGGAAATGCGGAAATAGAAAAGGAAGTAGTGTTTTGAGGAAATTACTCAAAATCTTTAAAAAATTAATTTACATGAAGCAAGAAATGTCAATAAAAGAAATTGAAACAACTTATGAGTTAATTGAAAATTATTACGAAAGATATTTGAAAAAGTATGGTGTAAAGTTACCCAAATTGAGAGATAAAAATAATAATTTTACAAAAGATGCGTTGGTTTTATGTTATTTAGCAAGATTTTATCCCAATACAGTTGTAGTAACTAAAAATGAGCTGACTAATTTTATTAGAAAATTTTATCCAGATGTAAATGATGTTCAACAAGCGAGACATTTGGGAGCTCAAAAAGGATGGTTTATCTCATCAGGCGGCCGAGACAATGTACACGTGAAAAAAGTTGGAGAATACCGTTTGATAAGTTTAGAAAAACCTTACCCGAATTTTAAGTTTCATAGAAATTATAAAATAACTACCAATCAGTGGGAAGAAATTTTAAAACTTTACAATTACCGATGTGCAACATGTGGTTCAAAAGACGGAGAAAAACATCTGCATTGGAACAATACAATTACCAAATTGCAAAAATCCCATAAAGATCCACGATTCCCATTGGAAGGTGATAACATTATTCCACAATGTCAAAAATGTAATAGAGCATATAGGAATTTTTGGATATTTGATGAGAAAGGTAGAGTAAGAGGTATTGCTAACCCTTCCGTTATATTAAAATGTGATGAAAACATGCAGTTTCAAATTTATCAGATATTAAAAAATAAATTTGACAAAGTATGAACAGTAGCATTAAGAAATATCTCAATAGTATTCAAAATCAAGATGTTTTTGATTTTTTCAAACAATTGCCAGACAATACGATTGACCTTGTATTGACTGATCCACCGTATTTTTTAGATAAGTTAGATAATGCTTGGAATTCAGCAAAAATCAATGAAGAAAAAACGTATTGTAAGGTTGTAACTTCACTTCCACCCGGAATGAAGTTTGATAAAGAACAGAGTAAATTATTTTATGACTGGTATTTAAAAGTTTCATCTGAAGTTTTCCGAGTTTTAAAACCGGGAGGATTTTTTTTCTCTTTTTCAAGCCCCAGATTATTTCATAAAATGACCTGTGCAATTGATGATGCGGGATTTATGGTTCGCGATGTTTTTCTTTGGATTTATACACAAAATCAACCAAAAGCAATGTCTTTAAATCATTTTATAGACAAAGATAAAAAATTATCTAAAACAGAAAAACAACAACTAAAGTCCGCTTTGAATGGCTGGAAAACACCACAATTAAAATCTTGTTTTGAACCAATTGCAGTCGCTCAAAAACCAACAGAAGGCACTTTTTTAGAAAACTTTCAAAAATACAAAGTGGGGTTAATGAATACTCAACTTAATGTAGGGCTTGAAAAGACAATGTTCCCCTCTAATATTCTTACTACAGATTTACAGTTTAATACATTGGATAGATATTTTTTAGTTGATAAGCCCGATAAATCCGAAAAAGGAACTTATAATACACACAAGACCGTTAAACCTCTTTCTCTTTGTGAACATTTAATTAAACTCACAACTTTTGATGAAAATGCTATTGTTTTAGACCCTTTTGCTGGAAGTGGAACTACACTTGTAGCCGCCAAAAAATGCCGTCGTTTTTTTATTGGTAACGATATAAACGAGGAGTATATCCGAATTGCAGAACAAAGATTAAAGGAAGTAAATACTAACATTTCTGTAAATGTAAACAAAAGTACTATTAAGCATTACAGTTTATTTGATAATCAAGATAAATCTAGATAGAACAAAGTTGATATTACTTTCCTATACAAAACTTTGAAAAGATATTTTTCAAAATGTCTTCAGAAGTGATATTCCCAGTAATGTTAGACAAATGATGCAGGGCAAATTTCAAATCTTCTGCAACGAACTCAGTACTTACATTGGTCTTTAAGTCGTTGAGTGCTTTATCTAAAAATTTCTTGGCCGCCTTCAATTCATTAAAATGACGAACATTCGTTACCATCGGGCGATTGGGCTGATAGCCCTTTTCCAATACAATTTCAAATAACTTTTGTTTTAATACATCAATGTGCATGTTTTCTTTGGCAGAAATGTAAATAGCATCGCTTTCTTGAGATGGTATTTCCTTAAACTTATCTATTTTATTAAAAACCTTGAGTATTTTCACCTGCGGATTAAGAGAATGAATCATTTGAATATACTCTTTTGTAGATTGCTCTGAAGCGTCCGCCAAATCTTGTAATAAGACAACGATCATTGCCTTTTGAATAGATTGCTGGGCTCGCGCAATACCAATTTTTTCAATTTCATCTTTGGCTTCCCGAATCCCTGCTGTATCAATGATTCTAAAAGCAATACCGTTGATAATTAATTTATCTTCTATCAAATCTCTGGTCGTGCCGGGTATTTCACTGACAATGGCTTTTTCTTCATTCAACAAAGCATTGAGCAAAGTAGATTTCCCTGCATTGGGCTTTCCAAGAATGACAACGGGTATTCCTGTTTTTATAGCATTGCCCATTTGAAAACTTTCGGTTAATTTTTCAATATCGTTTATAGCAGTTTGCAACAGCGTAATAAGTTGGGATCTATTGGCAAATTCTACATCTTCTTCACTAAAATCAAGTTCTAATTCAATCAACGAAGCGAAGTTGAGAAGTTGTTCACGCAAATGTTCAATTAAGTTTTTATATCCACCTTTTAATTGATCAATAGCTAAGCGATGTTCTGCTTCGGTTTCAGCGTGAATTAAATCGCCGATGGCTTCGGCTTCAGAGAGGTTTAATTTACCATTCAGATAGGCACGAATAGTGAATTCACCAGCATCAGCTAATCGCGCACCTTTGTTTAAGTATAATTGCAAAATTTTTTGTTGAACATACACCGATCCGTGACAATAAATTTCCACGACCTCTTCACCAGTATAAGATTGAGGAGATTGAAAAAAACAAACCATTACTTCATCAATGATAGAATTATTTTCAGCGATAATGCCATAATACATTTTTCGGAAAACAATGTTGTTGAAATCCCACTTTGAAAGGTCTTTTTTAAAGAACAATGAATGTGTAATCTCAAAAGCCCTTTTGCCTGAGCAACGAATAACGGCTACACCGCCCATTCCATAAGGCGAAGAAATGGCAATAATAGTATCATCAAATGAATGATGAAGCAACATTTACACGAAATTATTTTTTACCAGAAGATTTTTTTGAAGGAGCAGGTTTGTTGTTTTTAGGCGGAGATGTGGGTGGAGGAGTATTCTTTTTTTCATTTTCACGTTTGACATATTCATCCCAAGAAATAGATTTGTAAAGATTTTCACCAAAGTAGATTAAAATGTGCTGGAGTGCCTCTGGCGATTGAAAAAAGCCGATAGTTTCAATAGATTGTAGTTGTTCATCTAAAATAGCAAATGAAGGAATGGAAAATTTATTATTAGTAATCGGTAAAACGGCAGCATTAAAGGGATAGTTATTAATCATTTGTTTGGTGTATTTTTGATTTTTGAAAATGATCGTATCTTCTTCGGCGTTGAGAACGATAGTATGGTAGTATTTATTTAATACCGATGCCACCAGTGAGTCGTGAATTAATGCTTGTGTCATCACTTTGCAACTATTGCAAAAATTAGTGTAAAAAAATATTGCCGTTTTTTTAGTATTGTGTTTTAATTGTTCTACTTCTTTAAGGGTTACTATTTTCGCTCTTTTGGGAAGGTTAGGATTGTAGAAGGCATCTTTGAAGAGTGTTTGGAAAACATTAAACGGCGTAGTACGAAAAACATTTTCAACCATAAACACTAAAAAGGGTTCAATGTCTTGTTCTTTTAGATAACCCTGACTTAAAAAAGTGGTTTTTAAATCCGAAGAAATAAAAACAGTAGAAGGATAAGCAAGATTATTCCCTAAAAATTTGATGGCCAATTGATGCGGGGATTTTGGATAAGCAGGATCTGTTGAAACAAACTTTTGTCCGTCAAATTCAATTGTGTCTTTTGTTTCAGCATTAAATTTTACAGGATAAAAATAAGTATTGATATAACCTGCAATGTTAGGATTAGAATAAGTAGTGCGCATCATCACTTTGCACCAGCCACACCAATTCGTATAAATATCTACTAAAAACGGTTTAGGGGCTTGTTTATTAAGTTCTTGTGCTTCTTTGAAAGAGAGCCATTTGACGAGACCATCGGATTCATTTTGTGCAGTACTCGTAAAACAAACAATCCATAATAAGCATAATAAACGAACAGTTTTTCTCATTTTTTTATCTGCAAAAATAGAAAATAGATATAACTCAAAAGAAAAACTTTCGGCACAAAAAGAACAAAAAAGAATAGCATCAGTTTTTAAGATAAATAAATATTATACATAAAATACAGGTATACTTTTTCCAACCGCTTATACCATACTTTTTCCACTCAAATAATTTAAACTTTTTGTATTCTCCAATTCCCTTAAATTTGCACTAAAATTTATGTTATGAAAAAACTACTTTCTCTCTTTTCGGTGATTTTAGCTTCTTCTTTTGTCATAGCACAATCTATTTACAAAGATTACAGAGATGGAGAAATCTATGTGAAGTATAAAATAAGTGGACAGAAAAAAATTGGTCCTATTTCTAATCCTAAAAACATTGGTATTCAACAAATGTACGGTTTATCTGAAATGGCCCGTAAATACAACATTACCAAAATAACTCAGCCCTTCTGGGCCGCTATTGATGACAATGACTTACAACGAATTTACAAAGTTTATTTCTCTGATATTTCAAAAGTAGATCAATTTATTAACGAACTGAATGAAAAAAATTACATTGAATATGCCGAAAAAGTGCCGATTACACAATTATTTATTACACCCAATGATCCATCGTATGGCTCTCAATGGTTTCTAACTAAAATCAATGCCCCCAACGCATGGAATATCTTTAATGGCAACTCCAATATCACCATTGCTATCGTGGACAATGCTGTACAAGTTACACATACAGATCTGTCCGCTAATGTATGGGTAAATCCGAATGAAATAGCAGGAAACGGATTAGATGATGATGGAAATGGTTTCGTGGACGACATCAATGGCTATGACGTAGCAGATGACGACAATAATCCTAATCCCCCCAACACATCTTTTAACCACGGCACGCACTGTGCCGGTGACGCCGCTGCCCGAACAAACAACGGCACTGGTGTAGCAGCCATTGGTTGGAACTTAAAAATTATCGGCGTAAAATCTACCAGAGATGCCGGTTCTTCATCCAGTATTGAAGCTGGATATGATGGAATTATCTATGCCGTTAGAGCAGGTGCAAAGGTCATCAGTTGCTCATGGGGAGGAACGGGCAGTGCTACGAGCGAACAATCTGTTATTAATTATGCATGGAACAAAGGTTCTATTATTGTATGTGCTGCAGGAAATAATGGCAACAGCACACCACACTACCCCGCTGCTTACAATAATGTTTTTGCCGTGGCATCCACCGGGAGTACAGATGTAAAATCTTCTTTCTCCTGTTACGGCACGTGGGTAGATATTTCTGCCCCCGGCGAAAACATCTACAGCACTGTACCCAATAATACGTATGGTTATATGAGTGGCACTTCAATGGCTACACCAATTACTGCCGGCCTTTGTGGTTTAGTATGGGCTAAAAATCCGGCAATGTCTCCACAAGCGGTCCTAAATTGCATCACTACTACAGCTGCCAATATCTATACTATATCCGGAAACTCTTCCTATTCCGGTCAATTAGGCGCCGGAAGAATTGATGCTTATCAGGCACTGTTATGTGCTCAAAGTTCTACCAACAATCCACCCATTGCCAATTTTACTTCTGATAAGCAAATCATTTGCCCGGGTCAAAGCATTCAATTCTACGATGCTTCCTATTTTTCTCCCACTTCGTGGAGTTGGATATTTCAAAGCGGAACACCCGCCACCGCCACATCTTCTAATCCTGTTGTGTCCTGGAACACGCCCGGTACTTATTCTGTTCAACTCACTGCCACTAATGCTAATGGTAATAGTGTCATTACTAAAACGGCTTATGTAACCGTTTCAGGTATAACAGCATTACCACTCACAGAAGGATTTCAAAACGCTACATTCCCCCCAACGGGTTGGGTAAATGACGACAAATTTCAGGACGGCGTGGCCTGGGCTAGAAAAACAGGAACAGGCGGCTTTGGCACCAGCAACGCCTGTGCTTATTTTGATAATTACAATTTAAATGCACGCGGTATCAAAGATGCATTATGGACACCCAAATATGACTTTACAAGCGTTACAAGTGCGACTTTGAGCTTTGATGTCGCCTATGCCCGCTACGATGCCACCTATTCAGATACTCTTGAAGTTTTAGTTTCCACCAATTGTGGTTTATCATGGACAAGTGTTTACATCAAAGGTGGAACAACACTTGCCACAGCACCGGATTACACTGCTAACATCTTTACTCCAAGCTCTGCTCAATGGAGAAAAGACAATGTAGTGATTACATCACAGACGGCCGGACAAGGAAATGTGATGTTTGCTTTCGTCAACAGAGGACATTGGGGACAAGCCATTTATCTTGATAATATAAACATTCAATACACTTCCTCTGCCCCTCCCGTTGCTAATTTTAATACTCCGTCCACTATTTGTACAGGGGCTGCAGTAAGTTTTACAGATGTTTCTACGAATACACCTACATCCTGGAACTGGTCAATGCCCGGCGCCACTCCTTCTGTGGCTACTGTCCAAAATCCAACTGTTACCTATAATAACGCAGGCGTATATTCTGTAACGCTTACGGCTGCGAACGGTGGTGGCACAAATACCGCTGTAAAAACTGTTACGGTGAATGCTACCCCTACCATTACCGTCAATTCCCCCACCATTTGTAGTGGCCAAACCGCCACACTTACTGCCAGTGGAGCCACATCCTATACATGGAGCACGGGCTCTATTGGTGTTTCTATTGGTGTTATGCCTACTGTTACAACTACTTATTCGGTCGTTGGAAAAACCAATGGTTGCTCAGCATCAAAAACAAC
>CAZNVL010000017.1:24268-31549 GCA_964576565.1 uncultured Flavobacteriaceae bacterium
CATCAAAAACAACGGCCGTCATTGTAAACCCAACACCAAATGCTAATTCACTGACTTCAAACGCCACTGCTCCGGGCTGTACCAACGGTTCTGCTACCATTACAGTAACAAATGGTACACCACCTTATTCTTACGCGTGGAATCCTTCTGTTTCAACTTCTTCTGTAGGAACAAACCTGAACGGAACAACCGGCGGGACGAATTATACTGTAACTATCACGGACTCTAACAATTGTTCTACCGTAGTAACTTTTTCTATTGATTGTGTAACAGGTGTTGCCAATGTTGTAAAGAGTTCTACCTTGATTTACCCCAATCCAACCAATGGCTCATTCAAAATTCAAGCAAGCCAACCAGTAAAATATAAAATTTACAATACTTTAGGACAAGTTATTCTAGAATCTGCTACTGCAAATGAAAACGCTACTATTGACCTAAATGGTTACGCAAAAGGCATTTACAATGTGCTGATTTCAGATGAACTGAATCATTTACAAACCGTTCGGATTATTTTAGAATAACGGCTCTTCACACATCCATACATTCTATTATTGCAAAGTTCTCTTAATCAGAGAGAATTTTGTTTTTTAATAATCTCCACACTTATATTTTCAGATTGTTTTTTGTAAATTTCAGAGCGTTATTTTTATGCAAAACATTTTATTAAATAAACTGGATGCTTTTATTAAAAAGTATTATTACAATCAATTAATAAAAGGATTGATTTTTTTTAGTATTTCAGCACTTTCTGTTTTTTTATTTGTTTCCTTTATTGAATACTATGGAACTTTTCATTCTACCATTCGTTTTTTGTTACTCTTATTTTGGATAGCAGCCAATGTAACGGCTTTTATAGTATTTATCTGTATTCCTTTACTAAAACTTTTTAAGATTGGTCCGTCCATTGATTACAAACAAGCGGCAGTTATAATTGGCCGACATTTTCAAAATGTGCAGGATAAGTTATTAAATGCTTTGCTGCTGGAAGAAATGGCACAACAACATCCGGATAATATTCTGCTTGTGGCCTCTATTGAGCAAAAATCAAAAGAACTTGCCCCGATCCCCTTTAATACCGTCATCCGATTAAAAGAAAATATTCGGTTTCTTAAATGGTTGATTCCGCCGGCTATTCTAACACTATTTATTTTAATTTTTGTGCCGGACTTATTTCAAAGTAGTACCAAAAGAATTATCCATTACAATCAATCTTTTTATACAGCGCCTTTTTCATTTGTAATTGAAAATAGCAAATTAGAATGCATGCAAAATGACAATTTTGATTTAAGTATAAAAATTACCGGACAAATTTTACCCGATAAAGTTTACATTTCTTTCAACGGAAACAATTACCTGATGCAAAAAAATGAAAAGGACAAGTTTACATTTTTAATAAAAAGTCCGCAAAAGGATATAAATTTTTCATTAAAAGCCATGGATGTTGAATCGTCCTATACACTAAAAGTGATACCTAAGCCCACCATTACAGCATTTCACATACAACTTGAATACCCTAAATACTTAAATAAAAAAAATGAAACCATACACCACACTGGTGATCTTATCTTACCCGAAGGCACAAAAGTTACCTGGAATTTCAACACTCTCAATGCTTCGGATCTTTTTCTAACCTTTAAAGATACAACGATTCATTTATCACCGAAAAATAATTTTTCCCAATATCAAAAAGTACTTAAAAGCAGTTCGCCATACAACATCGCTGCAAAAAATGACTACATAAACCTCCCCACAGATTCTACATTTTTTCAAATACAAATTATACCCGATCAATATCCCACGATAGACGTGCAACAAATTAAGGATTCTTCTTCTCTTTTATTTAACCCTGCTTTTTATGGGCTAATTAAAGATGATCACGGATTTACAAAATTGGAATTTAATGCTGTTATTTTTACTAAAGATTCATTAAATAATGACAGACAGATACCATTTAAAAGAAAACTTACGATTGGCAATACGACTACACAATCATTCCAATACTTTATTGACCAAACACAATTCCCCGAACTAAAACCCGGCGATAAAATAGAATACTATTTTGAAGTTTATGATAATGATGGCGTGAATGGACCTAAGAAAACACGGTCGGAGCTTTTTACTTATACAATGGCTACTGTTACACAAATTCAAAAAGACATTTCTAAAAACAACGAACATATAAAAAATGCCTTAGAGTCCAGTGTCAAAGAAGCAAAATCTATTCAAAAAGAACTCCAGGATTTTTACAAAAAAATTTTAGAAAAAAAACAAATGAGCTTTGAAGATAAAAAAACATTGCAAAACATTTTACAAAAACATAAGAACCTTCAGGAAAATATTGAAGAACTTAAACAAAAACTAAATCAAAACAAAGAACTTGAAAATCAAAAAGAGTTCAACGAAGAACTCCTTAAAAAATACGAAGAAATCCAAAAACTCTTTGACAATATTATGACCCCAGAACTCCAAAAATTAATGAAAGAATTAGAAGAATTAGCCAATAAATTATTAGATAAAAATCAAATGCAACAAAAAATTGAAGAACTAAAACTCAATACAAAAGATTTAGAAAAAGAATTAGACAGAACATTAGAAATATTCAAACAATTTCAGGTAGAACAAAAATTAGAACAAGCCATTCAACAATTAGATCAATTACATCAAGAACAAGAAAAATTAGCCCAACAAAGCGAAGATAAAAAAACAAACTCTCAAGACATTTTACAAAAACAAGAAGAACTCAACCAACAATTCAAAGATATTCAGGAAAACTTAAAAGAAATGCAAAACATTAATCAATCTCTTGAACGACCTAATAACCTACCCAATACCCAACCACAAGAACAACAAATTCAAAACGAACAACAACAAGCCACTCAACAACTTCAAAACAATAACAAAAACAATGGATCCAAACATCAAAAAAATGCGGCTCAAAAAATGAAAGAACTTGAACAACAACTCCAGCAAGCATTAGACCAAATGCAAAAAGAACAACAGGCCGAAAGCGAAGAAAACCTGAAACAAATTTTAGACAACCTGATGCACATCTCCTTTGAACAAGAAGAACTTATGAAACAACTCCAAACCACCAAACCCAACGACCCCAAATACGCACAAATTGCCCGTCAACAGAAAAAACTTTATGACCAGACACAAATGGTGGAAGATAGTATCCTCGCTCTTTCCAAACGAAATCCTCAACTCTCCTCCTCTATCAATAAAGAAATCTCCAACATTCAACAAAACATGAACCAAACCATCCAGCAATTAGCCGAACACAATTCATCCATTGCTTCCATGCACATGCAAAAAACATTTACTTCCGTCAACAATCTTGCACTCATGCTCAACGAATCTTTAGAACAACTGCAACAACAAATGAAAAACCCCAGCAGCAAACCCGGCAGCGGCTCCTGTAAAAAACCCGGCAGCGGACAAGGGCAAAAACCCTCTACTCAACCTTCTAAACCCAAATTATCCGAACTACAAAAACAACTCAACGAACAACTGAAACAACTCAAAGAAGGTCTGCAAAAAGGCCAAAAAAATAACAAAGGACAATTCCCCGGCGGTTCTATGGCAGAACAATTGGCTAAAATGGCCGCCCAACAAGAAATGCTCCGCCAGCAACTTCAGGAACTTCTGCAAAAACTCAAACAACAAGGCAAAAATCCCGGCGGCGACATCGCCTCAATGATGGAAGAAACCGAAAAAGACATCGTCAACAACCGAATTACCGAACAAACCATCTGGCGACAACAAGAAATCCTCACCCGACTTTTAGAATCCGAAAAAGCCCTGCGTGAACAGGAAGAAGACGAAAAAAGAGAAAGCCGTGAACCCAAAAATTATCCTTTAAGTAACCAAAACAAAAATTTTGAGTATAATAATCAACATTCAAAAGAAATTGAAGAACTACTAAATTTGCCACTTTATCTAAAACCTTATTACAAAGAAAAAGCACAGAGCTATTTTAATCACATTAAATAATGTTTTTGTAGCAAACTAAAAAAGTAAAAGAATGACGCAAACACAACAGTATTACTTTACACTTCCCTCTACTACCGAAGGCATTGCAGAAGTAGAAAAAATTGTACAGTACATTTGTGAAGAACTTGATTTGCCAGAAGATGTTTTTGGAAATATTTTGATAGCCCTGACAGAAGCAGTGAACAATGCCATATACCACGGCAATAAATCTGACCCCTCCAAAAAAGTCAGCATTCGTTTGGAACAGCACAATAACGAACTTGCCTTCACCATCTCCGATGAAGGCAATGGATTTGATTATCAAAACCTACCCGATCCCACCTTGCCCGAAAATATCACCAAAATTGGCGGAAGGGGCATCTTCATCATTCATCAATTAGCCGACCATGTTCAATTCAAAAACAACGGCCGCACTATTGAAATAAAATTTAATGTCCCTGTGTTAGTAAACTAATTTACACTATGCGACAAACAAATTATTTACTTCAATGTATTACATTCCTCATAAGTAGTATTCTCTTCACATCGTGTAAAAAAAATCAAACCGAAAACATCACGATGGAGGATGGTAAAAATTACTTTCCCATCACTATTGGACAATACATTGTTTACGATGTAGACAGCACTGCTTATGATGAACTCACACATATTCCTAAAACCTACAAATACCGCTTGAAAGAAATCATCACACAAGCATTTACCAATGATGAAAACACTACTTCTTATCGGTTAGAACGTTACATCAAATACTATGACAGCACTAAAACTTATGACCAAATTCCTTGGCAAATCAAAGATGTGTGGACAATTATACCTTATCCCAAATCTATTGAAAAAGTGGAAGAAAACATTCGTTATGTCAAATTGCTATTCCCTGTAAAAAACGGATTACAATGGAATGGAAATATCAAAAACACGTTAGGAGAAAAAACGTATCGATACGACTACATTGACCAGCCGGATGTTATCAATGGCAAAACATTTGATAAAACCTTGAAAGTAGTGCAAAACAATTACCGAAGTTTAATTCAATATCAAAACGAAGTAGAAAAATACGCCCGCGAAGTAGGAATGATTTACAAAGAAATTACCAACTTAGAATCACAAACCATTGTGCCGAATATACCTGTTGAAAACCGTGCCGAAAAAGGATATATTTACAAAATGCAAGTTGTAGAATGGGGGAAGTGAAATAGAGTGAAATGATTAAAAGTATAATTGTGTAAGTTCTACTGATTGATGGGGAAGTTTGTGATGTTTTGTTTTAATAGAGACCGTTGCAAAACTAACTTTTTTCTGAGGTTTACAACGATTTAGCAATTCAACCTGTTCAATCCTTCGATAGTTCAGCAAAGAAAGAGGCGATAAAGCGATTGTGTTGCAAAACTAAAACTCCGTCGAGTTTTGCAAGGGTCTCAGAATGTATTAGTAATCGCCCTATGAAGGCATTAAATTATTTATCCCCCAATCAATTTTTATTGAAGAAATCGGAGGAAGAAATTTTACCTAAACTGTCAACCCTTCCTTTCCGCTGGTGCGGAAGGGAAGGGTGAATCTGCAATTCTTTTAATTTTCTTTTGATTGTTTTTTCTGATGGCGTGTTTATGTTGGATTTTTTACAATCCTATCACTATTGGTATTTTTCGGGTGATAAAAGTTGACTATGATTATTTTTCCCGTTGATTTCTTTAAGTAAAAATTTTTGAAAAGAAAGAAGAAATAAAACTATGTTTGCCGCTACATTCTGTATCTATGAAACATCAAAAAATTTTAATTTTAGATTTTGGCTCTCAGTATACTCAACTCATTGCCCGTAAAATCAGAGAATTAAATGTGTTTTGTGAAGTGCATCCTTATCATTACCATTTTGAATTATCTTCTGATATAAAGGGGATTGTTTTATCAGGAAGTCCTTTTAGTGTAAATGATCCAAATGCTCCTATGCCTGAATTTAGTGTATTTTGGGGCAAAGTGCCGGTATTGGGAATTTGTTATGGGGCTCAATTAATAGCAAAAATAAAGGGCGGTGAAGTTGCAAAAAGTCAGGTCAGAGAATATGGACGTGCCCGATTAACGCAAGTAAAAAACACTTCTTTATTGATGAAAAGTATTCGTAACGGCGCACAGGTGTGGATGAGTCACGGAGATAGTATTTTGAAATTACCGGAAAAATTTGTGATAAGCGCTTCTACAGAAAACATTCCAGTAGCAGCATTTGAAAACACGGACGAAAAAATTTATGCGGTTCAATTTCATCCGGAGGTGTATCATTCAGAGTGTGGAATGCAGGTGTTAGAAAATTTTGTAAAAGGAATATGCCATTGCATTGGCGACTGGACCCCACAATCTTTTGTAGATGAAACAGTAGGGCTATTAAAGCAACAAGTACAAAATGATAAAGTGGTGTTGGGTTTATCAGGTGGCGTGGATTCCAGTGTAGCGGCCTTGTTATTACACAAAGCAGTTGAAAAGAATTTGCATTGTATTTTTATAGATAATGGTTTATTGAGAAAAAATGAAGCAGAAGAAGTAGTGAAGTCGTATCAGCATTTGGGACTAAATATTCATTTTATTGATGCGAGTCAGCGGTTTTATGAGGCGTTGAAGGGTATTGAGGATCCTGAACAAAAGAGAAAAACAATAGGGCGTGTGTTTATTGAAGAGTTTGACCGGGCGGCCCATCAGATTCAGGATGTAAAATGGCTGGCACAAGGGACAATTTACCCGGATGTCATAGAAAGCGTTTCCGTGAAGGGACCGAGCGCTACTATAAAATCGCATCACAATGTGGGCGGATTGCCAGAGAAGATGCATTTGAAAGTAGTAGAGCCATTGAAAATGTTATTCAAAGATGAAGTGAGAAGAGTTGGTAAGTTGTTGAATTTACCAGAAAGTATTTTAAACCGCCATCCGTTTCCGGGGCCGGGGCTTGCGATACGCATTATAGGAACGATTACTCCTGATAAAGTCAAGATATTACAAGAAGCCGATGCGATTTATATTGAACATTTGAAAGCCAGTGGATGGTATGATAAAATCTGGCAGGCCGGTGCTATTTTGTTAAATACGAAGAGTGTGGGTGTAATGGGGGATGAAAGAACATACGAATATGTAGTGGCATTGCGTGCAGTGCATTCTACGGATGGAATGACAGCAGATTGGGTGCATTTGCCGTATGAAGTGTTAGCAGAGATTTCTAATGCGATTATCAATAAAGTAAAAGGTGTAAACAGAGTAGTGTATGATATTAGTTCTAAACCACCGGCTACCATTGAATGGGAGTAAGAG
>CAZNVL010000018.1:0-31227 GCA_964576565.1 uncultured Flavobacteriaceae bacterium
TACTACTTTACTGGAAAGTATGGCAATCTGCTGTGCAGTTCGTTGAGCGAGTTTAATAAAATAATCTGCTAATGTATCATTTTTAATGACCGATGGAGTACCTTCGTCTGTGTGCTCCCTTATCCCTTGGATGAGTGGTATTTGTGCCAACAAAGGGATATTCAGTTGTTCGGACAATTGTTTAATGCCCTCTTTTCCAAAGATATAATATCGGTTGTCTGGCAACTCTTCCGGTGTAAACCATGCCATATTTTCTACTAAGCCCAATACTGGCACATTAATCTGTGGTAAACGAAATAGTCCTATGGCTTTTTTAGCATCTGCAATGGCTACTTTTTGAGGCGTGCATACAACAATCGCACCACTCAGTGAAATTTGACCACAAAGTGTAATCTGAATATCTCCGGTACCCGGCGGCAAGTCCACAATCAGATAATCCAGTTCGCCCCACACAGTATCATAAAATAATTGTTGCAATGCTTTGGAAACCATCGGACCTCTTAACGCCACTGGCTGGTCCTCTTTAGCCATAAATCCAATAGAATTGATTTTAATACCATACGCCTGAACGGGCGCCATCTTTCTTTGTCCTTCAAATTGTGCAGAGCCGGGCATTTCTTCTTCTACTCCAAATACAATGGCTTGTGAAGGGCCATAAATGTCTGCATCTAATAACCCAACCTTTGCACCGAGTTGCTGAAGGGCTAATGCAAGATTGGCAGAAATAGTGCTCTTTCCTACTCCTCCTTTTCCCGATGCTACAGCAATAATGTGTTTTACATCTTTCAAGGTGCTATTTTCTTTTGGTACATTGGAACGTACTTTTGCCGTTACTTCAATATGAATATCTGCCTCTTTATTGACCCATTCCTTAATAGCATTCATACAAGCATTTCTTAACACTTCTTTCAGCGGACAGGCGGGCGTTGTAAGTTCTAATTTAAATTGTACTTTATTTCCAGATACTTCTAAATCCTTGACCATGCCTAATGTTACGATATCTTTCTTTAAATCCGGATCTTCTACATTTTTCAAGGCATTCAATATATCATTGGTATCCATAACGGTTTGTATTTATTATTGAATTCTCTTTAAATTTATTAAAGAGGGGGTTCGGAATATCATTGGGTATTTTTCAATTTTTACCACACTCATATCTAAACCAAAGGCCTTACCTTCACTCAATGAAAATTTCTTCAAAATATAATAAGTAGTAAAAATAATTTTTTCAAAGAAAGGCAATTCGTTGTCGTAAGATAAGTATTTTTCAATCACTACAAATTTAAAATCACCACTGATATTATTTCGTTGTAAAGATTCATAGCGAGAAGTTATATCCACTTCTTTATTTTTTACCAGTTCTTCCACTACTTTTCTAAACATTAAATTAATTCGTGGTGCAATCCTGAAACCTAAATAAAAATCTACTCTGATAATATCGTCTTTGGCAATATGTCTGACTTTATATTCCATTTTATAGGGCTCATCTACTACATCCACATGAATAAACCAATATATATCCGCTCTTTTTGGTCTTCTTTGTAAAATGGAGTGGATGATTTTTTGCTCTATTAATTCCGGATCCCTTACAGAAGTTAAATATACCAGATGTGTAGCATATTTAGGAATGGATGTATCTGCTGACAATTCAATAATATATTTTTTATAATCCTCCAGTTTTACAGTATCCACATAACGTTCGGATAATTTTTTTGCTGTGTACCATATTCCCATAATGAACGATAAAGCGCCTGCCACAGCCAGAGTAATATAACCACCATGCAATAATTTACTTAAATTAGCATACAATAAAATACTCTCTACGAAAAGATACACGCCTATAAATACTACTATAAAAACGATATTATAACGTTTCATGTGCAAATAAAAATTGAGCAAAGTGGTGGTCATAAGCATCGTCAGAATAATCGCTAATCCGTAAGCCGCTTCCATTTTTGTACTTTCTCTGAAGTATAATACTATAAAAATACAGCCCGCCAGCATCAACCAGTTAACAACAGGAATGTATAACTGCCCTCTTAATTCTGTTGGATACTTTACCAATAATTTAGGCATGATATTCAAACGCATGGCTTCGTTTACCAAGGTAAAAGAACCGCTGATTAAGGCCTGAGACGCTATAATAGCTGCAAAAGTAGCAATGACAATGCTAAAAATCAAAAATGAGTCGGGCACAATTAAAAAAAACGGATTAGCATTAGCCCCTAATTCTGATAACTTATAACCTTCATGTTGTAATAACCAGGCCCCTTGTCCAAAGTAATTTAATAGCAACATCACTTTTACAAAAATCCAGGACATCCGAATATTTTTTCGTCCGCAATGTCCCATATCCGAATACAATGCTTCTGCCCCCGTAGTACATAAAAATACAGCACCTAATACAAAAATACCTTCCGGATGCTGCTGTATGAGTTCTAGAGCGTACAATGGATTAAATGCCTTTAATACCGACCATTCGCTGATAATTTCTTTTCCTCCTAAAATACCCAACATTAAAAACCATATCAACATGATAGGCCCAAACGACCTGCCTACCAAATCCGTACCAGCTCTTTGAAACACAAATAATAAAATCAAAATAAAAATTACAATAGGTACTACATTGATTTCATAATAAATGTTTTGAATACCTTCAATAGCAGAAGTTACCGTAATCGGTGGTGTAATAATGCCATCTGCTAATAAAGCGCTGCCACCTATAATAGCCGGAATAATCAGCCATTTGTATTTATTTCGTCGAATGAGTGTATAAAGTGCAAAAATTCCACCTTCTCCTTTGTTGTCTGCATTTAAAGTCAGCAGGACATATTTAATAGTAGTTTGTAATGTGAGCATCCAGAATATAGCAGACAATCCACCTAACACCAATTGGGTACTAATATAATTCTCACCAATAATTGCTTTCAAGGTATATAGTGGCGATGTACCAATATCGCCATAAACTATACCTAGTGATACCACAATACCTGATAGAGATAAAGCCGGTTGATAAAAATCATTCTTTTTAAATCCCGCCATCGTCAGAAGTATCGGTAATAAGGATGTCCTTCCATTCAAAGCACTTACAACAACAATCTCTTAAATGAAAAACTCCAATCAATACAAATCTACACGTGCTTCGGCAATATAAAAAAAACATGAAAATATATACAAGTCCTACTATCAGAAACTTCATCTTTTTAAACTCCTCCCTAAAAGAAGAATCATAAACGAAAAAAATTGAGGACTTTTTTTCAATCTTTGTATTAATAAAAGTAAACATTATCACATCAAGATGACGATGGATTATTTACTTATGCGTTTTTTCATCTGATACAGTGAGCTTTTTTCTACCTTTTTTTCGACGAGCCGCCAATACTTTTCTTCCATTGGCGGTACTCATTCTTTCTCTAAAACCATGTTTATTTTTTCTTTTTCTTTTTGAGGGTTGAAATGTCCGTTTCATCGCTAAAAATTTTGTGCCTGCAAAACTATAAAATAAAAAGCAAAAAGACAAATATTCCCTACAACATTCATTAAACTTTCATTTTCCACCCAACCACATACTTTCCGGTACTTTATTATTCTACCGATAAAACCTTGAACTCTACTCTTCTGTTATTTTGTCTGCCTTCTTCGGTATCATTTGTATCAATTGGCTGTGTTTCACCATATCCCTTTGCTATCAATTTGTTGGAAGGAATGCCTTTTGAAATAATGTACTCTACAACCGATTTAGCCCTTAATTGAGAGAGTTTCAGATTATATTCATCTGAACCTTTACTATCAGTATGCCCGGAAATTTCCACTTTAATTTTAGGATTTTGGTTCAATAATTCCACAACACGATTGAGTTCCGGATAAGATTCAGGACGTAAAGTAGCTTTGTCATAATCAAAGAAGATATTTTTCAGAATAACTTTTGCCCCTTCTTTTAATTTTTTTAATTCTATTTTGATAAAATATTCTTTGAACTGCGCCGAGTCCGGAAGATTAAAATTTTCAGAATGAAACATATATCCTTCTGCATTTACATTGAGTCCATAATTTTTTCCGGAAGGCAAAGAAATTAAAAAATTTCCTGTTGCTTCGTTGGATTTATAATCTCCAATAGATTCATTTTTTTCATTATCCACCACATTGAGTTTGGCTGCCACAGGATTTTTTGTCTCTGCATCTATTACAATACCTTTTACTAAAGCCAATTTTGGACCTTTATTTTTTAGTTGAAAATTCGGAATAAATTCTAATTCATAAATATCTTTATCTTTGGCATTTGTGCCTTCTGAACTAAAATACCCCTTTTTACCATTCGCCGTCAAAACAAGAAAAATATCATCACCAGGACCATTAACGGGCTCACCAAGATTCACAGGGTCCATCCAATGTCCTTCTTCATATACCGAAACAAACACATCATAGCCACCCTTGCCTTTATGTCCTTTAGATGAGAAAAACATTGTTTTACCATCAGGATGAATAAACACACCCTCTTCATCATCGGGCGTATTAATAGGTTCTCCTACATTCACAGGTGTGGTCCATTTTCCATCCGGAGTTCTGGTGCTCATCCAAATATCTCTACCGCCTAATCCTCCTTTTCGGTTGGAGACAAAGTAAAGCGTTTTGCCATCTGGTGCATAAGATGCCGATGATTCGTGGTATTCTGTGTTGATAGGGAATCCAAGTGTTTTAGGTTCAGCCCATTCTTTGCCTTTTAATTCACTTTCATATATTTCACCATTTCCTTCATCATCAAAATAAACCAATAACCTTTGCCCGTCATTAGTAACAGTAATATTGGAAACATTACGGGTCGGCTGATTGACTATTTCAGGAAGTGGCACAGCCGGTTCCCATTCTTCTTTGTCGGATTTTCTGGTAGAAATGTAGATTTTTTCTTTAGAGGCCTTTTCTTTTTTAATTTCCTTTTCTGTAAAAGGGCGTCGGGAAGTATAAAACATTTGAAGCCCATCTGCCGTTACAACCGGTGCGTATTCATCAAATTTAGAATTGATATTTATTCCTATTCTTTTTGTAATAATTTTTACAGAGTCATTAAATTCAGACATACGCTGCTGCTTGAAACGTTTTTGTTGAGAAAAAATAGGGCTGTAGAAAATAAATATAAAAGAGAAAACGGCAAGAATGAACTTTTGCATAGTAAAAATAGTTTAGTTCAAAACTTTTAAAATTTCTTTACTGATGAGCATTCTTTGACCTTTGAAATATATCGTTACAAAAGCATCCCTTGGATCCAATTTTCTTGCTTCATCTCTTTTTACAAGGGCCTGATTATACGTTGGAATGCCTGTAAACAAATTGAACCGGGTTAAGTTATCTTCTAATTTCAAATCTTCTAATTTATCTAATTTTTCAAATTGCTTTTTGTATGCTCTTCCAAAATTTTGAGGATTTTCATAAGCACCTACTTGAACTTTATAAGATAGATCCGGATGCTGATAGTTGCCATATTTTTCTAAGAACTTTTTGAGGGTAACCTCATCAAACTGTGCAGAATTGGGGATATTATCTTTACTAAATGGAATCAAATATTTTTCTAATCCTCCTTGCTCTACTTTAAATTGATAAGAACCATCGTTTCCTGTAACTTGGTCGTGAATTTTTTGATTTTGAATACCTCTTTTGTTGTATAAATCTAATGCTTTTCCTTTGACTACATAATCTTGATTGTAATTAACAATGATGTCATACTCTTTGTTTCTGGGGACTCTTTTGAAAATAAAATAGCCATTATCTGCTGTTAATGTTTGTCTTTCCAGAGTACCATCTTTGGCTTTTAAGATAACGGTAACTTGCTTAATGGGTTGACCATTCGCATCTGTCACATAACCCGAGATATTCATATATCTATCAAAAGTATCTTTTTTGAAAAGTTCAATATCCATTATTTGTTCTTTGTATTCTGTCAAATTAGTTAAATCAAAATCTTCATCATAAGGCGCATAATCATTCGCATCCCATATCATTTGATAGGACTTTCCACTCGGAAGTGCCACCAGATACTCACCGGTTGATTTATTAGAGGTATATTTTCCAAAAATTTCTCCGTTGGGCATCATTTTACTCGTGATGTTTGCTTCTAAAAATTGTTTGGTATCGGCATCTTTGACGACTCCTTTTACTAAGTCCAGAATTGCTTTTTTCTTTTCAAAAATCACTTCATAAATATCTCTGTTTTTACCATCACCAGACGAAGCCATATAACCTTTGGTTCCATCTGCATTCACTACCAAAAAATAATCATCGCCCAGTGTATTTAAGGGAGGACCAATATTCACGGGTGGTTGCCATTTTCCATCTTCAAACTTTGAAATAAAAATATCGTATCCTCCAAGTCCTTTGTATCCTTTGGATGAAAAATAAAGTGTTTTTCCATCGGGATGTATATATACGGCTTCTTCATCTTCGGATGTGTTGAGTTCGGATAAGTTTTTAGGTTCTGTCCAACTACCATTTTCTTGTCGTGTGGAAACCCAAATATCTCTTCCACCTTTTCCTCCCTTGCGGTTAGAGATAAAATAGATTGTTTTACCATCTGGAGAAAAGGAGGCAGAAGATTCGTGATAAGGCGTATTAATAGGCGCCCCTAATGATTTAGGAGCTGACCATTCTGTTCCTCTCAACACACTTTCATATATTTCACCATTCCCTTTATCATCAAAGTAAATCAACAATCTTTGTCCATCATTAGAAATGGCGATATTAGAAACATTTTTAGTGGGGATGTTGATAGAATCAGAAAGTGGAATAGCCGGTCCCCATTCTTCATTGGCATTGTTTCTTTTACTTACATATATTTTCTCTTTAGAAGGTTTATTTTTTGATTTTTCTTTTTCAGTAAAGGGTTTTCTGGATGTGAAAAATAACGCAAGACCATCTGCACTAATAGTGGGCGCATATTCATCAAACGGCGTATTGATATTGGGTCCTAACTTATTTATTTTGACTTTGATACTGTCAATGATAGGGACGCCTTTTTGATTGGATGAATTCAGAACTTCTTCGCTGCTTTTTACATTGACTGGTTCTTTTAATTTTTTGTTTTTGTTTTTTTGTGCAAAAACAGAAAAGTGAATAAGAAAACTTAGAAGTAAATAAATAATTACGACAGAGGTCTTTTTCATAAAAACTTTTTAAGCCGCAAAATTATAAAATAATTCTTACTGAAACATAAAATAAATTTAATGAACTTATAATTTATTATATTTGCGGCGAAATTTTGTGATGATCGGGGCATTAGCTCAGCTGGCTAGAGCGCTACAATGGCATTGTAGAGGTCATCGGTTCGAGTCCGATATGCTCCACTTGCTAAGTGTGTAGGTTCTTTATTTCTCTTGTAAGTTCTGTAAGGAATTGTTTAATTTCTTCTTCTGTATTAAATTTTGAAAACGAAAATCTAAAACTTACATTGACTTCATTTTTGGTAAGTCCCATTGCTGTCAAGACATGAGAAGGTTTTCCTGCTCCATCTGAACAAGCCGACGCACGGGAAAAACAAAATTTTTTCATTAGTTTTAATACTGTTTCTTTAAGTTCATCCTGAAACTGAACATTGCTTGTGTTGCAAATTCTGTTGACTTCCCGACCGTGTATTTTTACTTTACAAACCCTCGTTAAATTTTCTTCAAAATAATTTCTTAGTGTTTCGATTTTATCGACAATCTCTTGCTCTTGTGAGACAACAAGTTCCAATGCTTTTGAAAGCCCCGCTATTAAAGGCAATGGCAATGTCCCGGATCGATATTCCTGTTGATTGCCTCCGTGTAGTAATGGATGTAAAAAAATTTTTCTGCCTAAATTTTTTATTACTAAAAATCCTATTCCTTTTGGTCCATGGAATTTATGAGCACTTCCACAAAATATATCTGCAGGTATATCTTTAATAATCATTTTCCCAAATGCTTGTGTTGCGTCACAAAAAAAGAATACTTTATGCTTTTGAGTAATCTTGTAAATTTCCTCAACAGAATGTATCACACCCGTCTCATTATTCGCCAGCATCAAGCATACCATTAAGGTATTTTCTTTAATACTTTTTTCTAATTCATCCAGATTTATTTGTCCATTTTTATCTACATCCAATAATGTAATTTCAGCATTAAAATTATTTTGAAGATATTCTAATGTATTCAAAACAGCAGAATGTTCGGTTTTACAAGAAAGGATGTGATTTTTCTTTTTATGATATTGCAAGTAAACTCCTTTTATGGCAGTATTTATGGATTCTGTAGCACCGCTTGTGATTATCAATTCTTTTTCAGAAACATTTAATAAATCCGCAATTTTTTGAAAATGTTGTTGGTAAAGTGCATTACAAATCATCCCTGAAGGATGTGCGGTAGAAGATGGATTAGCGTAATAATACGTTTGATATTCCTTTAAAACTTCAAGAACCTGTGGGTCAATTTCCGTTGTAGCATTGTTATCAAAATATGGATACTGCTTTCTGTTCACTCCTTTGTTTTTTTAGTTTCGTGAATATTTTTCGCAATTTGTTCTATAACTTTTGGATAATATTCATATTCCAACTGATGAATTTTTTTAGCCAATGATTCTATTGTATCATCAGGATTTACAGGGCATTTTACTTGTAATATAATTTGTCCCGCATCGTATTCTTCGTTAACATAATGAATAGTAATGCCACTTTCTTTTTCTTTGTTTTCAAGCACAGCACGATGTACCTTATCTCCATAAAATCCTTTACCACCATATTTAGGTAATAAGGCGGGATGAATATTAATTATTCTGTTGGGAAAGTGTTGAATGATTTTTTCTGGTACTTTTAGTAAAAAACCTGCTAATACGATTAAATCAATTTGTTCTTCTTGTAACAATTCTATTACTCTATCGACTTTTTCATACAAGACGTTTTTGGGAATAATGTGTACTGTTTTCCTCAATTTATCAGCCCGTTGAATTACGCCTGCATCAGGATTATTTGTAACAATCATCTTTACTTTAATAAACGAATGATTTTTGAATTTTAATATAATGTTTTCAGCATTTGTACCACTGCCTGATGCCCAGATGGATATGTTTACAGCCATAATTTTTTTCTAAAAAATGTAGTTAATTAATTGACATATTTATCTACCATCATCACAAATGCACTAATAGCCGCACCACCCAATTCAAGTTCTCTTTTGTGTACGTTTTCAAACACATCTTCTTTGGTATGATGAATATCAAAATATCGTTGGTTATCTGGTTCGTATTCGCATAGCGGAATACCTAATAATTTTTTTAAGGGGCTAATATCTGCGCCTCCCCCACCCTTTTTAATTTGAATATAATAGGGCTCAAATAAAGCATTCCATTTTTGGCACAGATTAAATAATCCATTCATAGTATCTACACCGATATATCTGGGCGTAAATCCACCTGCATCTGATTCCAGGGCTGTAATATGTTTTTCATTTTTTTTCTTCGCTTCAGAAGCATATGTTTTTCCGCCCATCAATCCATTTTCTTCATTCATAAAAGCAACAATCCTAATTGTATGTTTGGGTTGATAAATGTTTTTGAATACTCGTATGGCTTCAATCGTTTGCACAATGCCTGCTCCATCATCGTGAGCACCTTCTCCTACATCCCAACTATCCAAATGTCCCCCGATAGTGATAAATCTATCAGGATATTGGCTCCCTTTCACTTCCGCAATTACATTGTAAGATTCTACACTATCCAGAGTAACATTTTCTGTAAACAATTCTATCTTCACATCGGGATGGATCTTTAATAATAGTGAAATAGTATCTGCATCTCTGTAACTCACGGCTAATGCAGGTATTTTTGTTTTAGAAACTTTTTCATCGTAAGACATATTTCCAGTGTGTGGTGAGTGATTATTACATAAGGTCATACTCCTTACCAAACAGGCCTTTGCACCGTACTTCGCAGCATAAGAAGCACCCATATACCGATATTTCACACATTCACCATAAGATTTAGAAGTAGAAATATTTTGGGGATTAAACTTTACATTAAAAAACACTATTTTGTTTTTTACTTTTTCTTCACCTAATTTTTCTAATTCTAATTCATCCTTTACTTCAATAATGTTTGCCATCATTTTTCCTTCACTGCTTACAGAATTTCCAAGTGCAAGGACGTTTAAGGGAATGGCTTTATTATTTACTATCAGCTTACATTCCGCCTTGCCGCGTTTCCACACGGGTACTTTGACGCTTTGTAAATACACCGTATCTGCTCCTGCTTGTTGCATCGTTTGAAACGTCCATTCTACCGCTTTTTGAGCATTTGCCGAACCACTGATTCTGTTACCAATTTTTTTACACAGATATTTTAAGTTATCATAACATTTTGATTCACTTAAAAAATAATCATAAATTTTTTTAATAGTTACACTATCTTCTTTATCCTGCGATGCAGCCAACAAAGGCAAACACATTAAACCAATCCATATCTTTTGCATAAAATAATTTTAATAAAAAAGTATATCTTCAATAAATTCTTTTTGCACCGCCTGATGCAGGTTTTGAATAATCTGATGCTTCATAAACATCAATTCATTTCTCAATGCATCTGAATGCACATGCACAATTAATTTATTCTCCTGAAATTTTAATCTACTGGTATTCCTTGCTATATGCGGGCCTACAATGTCTTTCCATATTGAAATAACTTTGGCTTTTAAAATTTTATCTTCTAACCCTTCATTTTTCAACAAATCTTTAAATACATCTGATAATTTTTTTACATTATCTTCTTCATTCATATTCATTTTTTTATGGCTAAAATTAACACATCTTTTTTACTTCCCCAATGATACCCTAAATGAAACGGCAATTTTGGAATATGTATGCTATCTTCTTTCATTCGTTTGGCAAGTTCAGGTTGATAGCCCATTTTTCCAAAATCCTTCACTGGCTTATCATAGACACCATATAATTTTATTTGCCATTGCGAACTATCATTCAAATATCTATACGGCACGCCTGTATCGTCCTGCAAAATAGCCACCGAATGTTGCAGTATCATATTCCGCATATTCGTCATAAATGGATTGTGTAACAAATACGATGCGCTTTTAATGTACGTTATATAATTTTTAAAGGAAAACAAAAACCTGTAAAATGCACTGCTATCATTGAAAAATTTATCCATTACATTGTAGCGAAAATAATAAATGGTTTTAGCACAAGAATCTTTTACAGCAGTAATTTTTACGCCCATTGGTTTTATTTTCTTTGACGCATAATATTCTATTTCTTTGATTTGTTGCAAACTATCTTTGTAAATGTATTTCACATCAGCTATTTCATAATTTAATTGCTTAATAAAAAATCCCAACACAGGTAATAAACCATTTACTTTCTGTGATTGAAAATCCTGCAACATCTTTCGTGTAATAAAATAACTTTTATCAAAAATATCTCCTAAAGCATTAGAGAAATTAGACAAATAACTTTGTTGTTGTTCGGCTGTCATTTTTGAAAAATCTGGTAAAGCCCCCACTGGCTCAAGTCCCAGTAAAATAAATGTATCGGCTTTTGGAAATAACACAGAAGCCGTTAAAAAATCAGGCCCTGAAAATGGATAAAAAATAGTATGCGTCAATGTATCAAGAGTTGCCAGTTCCTTTTCCCGCCACGATTGTATTTTATTTAATCTCCTTTTTTCTAATTTATTCCACGACAAATTGATAAACTCGTGATACATTTCCCAATAACTGGAATCGTACAGCAATTTGTATCTAAACTTATTTCTATCTCCTGTTAATAAGGCGATTGTGTTGTTCCACTCATTGTTAGGATGATATTGAATTTGGACACATAAATTTTTAAACTTTGATTTTGTGCTGCTATGTTTTTGTTCAACAGAATCTTTATTGTCCTTTTTAATAGATTTTATTTCCTGCGTTTTATCGTTATTGCCACAAGAATAAAGTAGAATCAAACAAATACCAACTATGTAATTACTTTTTTTGAAACAACTTTTCATAATAATGAAACTTATCTTTTGGTTTAAAAAATTGTTTTTCATACCCGTAAATCAAGCGGCTAATGTGATAAAATAATTCATAAGCTTCATCATATTCATATTTATTATTCATCAAATTATCAGGATTAACATAAACGGATGCACTTAAAATAAAATCTATATTATTCTTAAAATCCACAATATATGCAGTTTCCGACAAGAATCCATACGCTCGTCCGATGATATTTATACTACGCAAGGTATCTATTTCTACTCTTTTGTATTTTGCTCCATACATAAAAAATTTTTTCCACGTATCGTAATAATCATTGGTATTCACATTTAATTCAGTGTATTCAATCGGATAACTTCCCATAAACTTTACCAATGAATCCCGATGCACTTTGTTTAAAGATAAAATGTTTAATGCTTCATCAAATACCAGATATTTCAGCAGTTGATGAGAATAAGCCAATGGCCAATCATTATGATGTGCAAAGGACTTTGGAACTTTCATCCTAAGCACTTTCTTTTTTATTCTTTGTTTCAAAATGCTATATCCAATTTGATAATTTTTAGGCAAACTATCCATTAAGCAAGCATAATCCTGATATTGTATAAAAATAGTATCACCATTCTGATTCAGAATATACACATTCGGCGTAAAATACATCGTATCATTCTGACATTGAGCAATAAATTTATTTTTTAATTGAGCATTTGAAAATCCCCAATCTTTCAGCCATTCGTGAAGTGTTTTACAATTGACAAAATCATAAGTACGTGTGTAAGCAGTGTTATCACTCAATATCAACATTCGTTTAATCCATTTTTTTAAATGCGGATAATAAGGCCTGCCAATGGAATCCCTCTTCAAACTCTTTTGACAATGCAATGAGTCCATTAAAATCACACTCTCCCAATTCACATCAATATTATTTAATACTTCCAACTTCTTCAATGCTACAATAGACACAGGTAATTTCACCATACTGGCAGGATAATTGTACATTGTATCAGAATAATGAAAATAATAATCCTGAAACATCGGCGTCCCCTCCTTATCATAATCAATTTTTGTATAAATGCATTGAAATCTGAATTTATTGGGATCTTCAACATATTTCTTAACCTGTAAGGGCAATTGCTTTAATAAAGAATCTAAAATATTTTGCTGAGCAATTAATGCTTGACAAAAAACTACCGCTATTACCAACAATACTCTCACTTTCATTTTCTTTCAAAATACTTTACAAGCCCATACAAAATCCCACTTATTCCAATAGTTACAACCGATATTATCAATGCTGATATTTCCTGCTTTCCAACATATACTAAAATCCAGATATTCATCCCAATAAAGAAAAGAGTAGGTAGTGGATAAAGCGGCACTTTAAAGACCGGACAATAGTTTTCTTTTCTTCTCAATATAAACAACCCTGCAGCCGTCATTAAGGTGAAAATAATCAAAGTAATACCGATGTAATTAATCAACCACTGAAAAGTAGAAGAAATAACCATTATTGCTGAAATACCTGAAATAGCAAGCAGTGCAATGTAAGGCGACTGAAACTTATTACGTTGATTAAAAAATGACAATGCAGAAAAATCTTCTCCCATGCTGGCTAATACGCGTGGCGAAGCCATCAACATAGAACTAATCGTAGAGATTAACAAACCTGCTATCAAAACACCCATCAAGTTACCTACTGACTTTCCAAAAATAGATTGTGCACTGATAATTCCCACTTCTACATTGCCTCTCAATTCTTGAACAGGCGTAGAATATAAAAAACATACATTTAAAAACACATACAATACCATTACCAAAAACGTTCCCGTCATCAATGCTTTAGATAAATTTCTCTCTGGCTTCTCAATTTCCGATGAAAGATACGCCGCCGCATTCCATCCTGAATAAGCATAACTGACATAAATTAAACTCACCGCAAAAGAAGAAGAAAATACTTCACTCAAAAAATTTTTGCTCTCCCACTTAAAAATTTCTGGATTAGCATTTGGTAAAAACAATGCCAGCGAAAACATTAATATCACAATAATTTTTACAAGCGTCACATATTTTTGAAACAACCCACTTACTTTAATACTCCATAAATGAATACAAGTGATACTCACCAATACTGCAATAGATAAGAACAACTCTAATTTGTGATGATGAGTTGAAATCAAGGTATACGACAGATATTTTCCAAAAGCCACGCAAGCCGCAGCAATGGGCGCCGCAAATCCCACCACCACTGACACCACACCTGCTATAAACCCTAACATCGGATGAAATAAATGACTCAAATAAGCATACTCACCACCATTTTTTATTAAATACGACCCTACTTCCGCATACGTCAATGCACCACAAAGAGCAATAATTCCTCCCAATATCCATAAAAAAACAATACTCCAAGCATTCTGAACCTCAAGCAACTGAAACCCTAAACTCGTAAATACACCGGTGCCCACCATATTTGCCACCACCAGTGCAACAGCCGTCCATTTATCAATTTTATGCAACGACATTATTAATCAAAGCTTTGTGTGGATTGATTCGCACGTTCTACCAATATCGCATAATCTTCTTCCGACAAGCCACTAAACATATAATTAATCGGATTCATCTTTTCATTATTTTTAATTACCTCATAATGCAAGTGTGGCGCCGTGCTCAATCCCGTAGACCCAACATAGCCAATCAACTGACCGCGTTTTATTTTCTCTCCAACACCCACTGCTACTTTACTCAAGTGTCCATACAAAGTTTGATAACTAAAGCCGTGGTTAATTATTACGTGCAATCCATAACCACTATTATCCATCCCCGCAAATTCTACTTTTCCATTGCCCGTAGCATACACAGATGTGCCCTGCTGAGCAGGAAAATCCAACCCCGGATGAAACTCCTGCGTTTTATAAATAGGATGTATTCTCCAACCATAACCACTTGTTACTTGTCTTTTCAAATCTTTGATTTGTATAGGAATAATCGCAGGAATAGAAGCCAGCATTTCGGATTTATTCTTGGCCAATTCCGCAATCTCATCCAACGACTTGGATTGAATATAAAATTGCTTACTGATTTGTTGTAATTTCAGCTGCGTTTGCCGAATAATATCACCATTGCTGATGTCTGACCACTCATTCACCGACTGCCCGCCAAATCCCGCATTGCGAATATCCTCCGAAAGTGGCTCCGCTTCTAATATCACACGGTAAATGTTTTTATCACGTTCTTGCAACTCATTCAATGCCAGTTGCAATTTATTCATTTTATTTTGCAATAACTCATATTGATCTCTCAACACTTCAATTTCTCTTTTCAACATTTTTTCTTTTGGTGAATCAAAAAATTTGTACGCTACATATATCGTCAATACTGCAAATCCCAAGCCCGTCAACAAATAAGAAAAAATATTCGCAATAATAGATAACACCGATGCCTTTGCTAACTCATACCGCAGTGTCTGTGGATTAAAAACATATTTTTTCTTTTTCCAGAATAACATATTTCACTTGCAAAGATGCTAATTATTACGCATTCAATTTTTAATTTTTTTCTACTAATAAAAACCTATCATTCCCGCTCCAATCTTTAATAATTTTACATTTCAATTGTAATCTCAACTTCTCACATACACCCCTTACTAAATGCGAATAAAATTGATTTAATTCCAAAAAAGCAAAACCTTGTAAATTCAAATGTTGCGTGCATTCTACCAATATTCGTTCATAAAACTCTGTGGCACTCTTACAAAACAAAGCAACAGACGGCTCATATTTCTTCACTCTGTCAGCAACTGTGTTACTATCACTTATAGGAATATACGGCGGATTACTCACTATTACATCAAACGCTCCATTCAAAGAATCTTTTAATATATCTTTAATTTCAAAAAAAATCTCAACACCATTTAATTGTGCATTTCTTTTTGCCGCTTCCATCGCTTCTTCTGAAATATCAATGGCCCACACTTCTGCCTGCGGGAATAAATGTTTTAAAACAATAGCAATACAACCGCTTCCAGTGCCTATGTCGGCTATTCTGAATGTTTTTTTATCCAAAAAATTTTTATCAATATAATTCTTCACATTCCATACCAATTCTTCCGTTTCAGGACGTGGAATTAAAACATTAGGATTCACTAAAAATTTCAAATTATAAAAATAAGCATACCCCAAAATATACTGCAATGGCTTACCCTCTTTTAATTCATCTATAATTCCTGATAATTGAATTAACTCACTTTGATTAAAATAGCGCACTGAATTAAATTCATAACCCAATGACTCTACCACTCTAACAAACAAAATAGATAACTCATCTTTTGAATAAATAGCACTCAACTCCTTAAAAAATAAATTTCTCACACTTTCTATTGCATTGGTTGAAAAATGATAACTATTCATAATAAAATTTTATCTGGCATAAAACGCATCTTCTATATGATACACCACATATTCACCACGCTTTCTGGAAACCGCCACAATATCAAACCGCACTTCTTTATCAATATTATATTGTAAAATATACTGATTAATGGCTTCTATTAAAAACTTTTGCTTCTGACGATCCACAAACAACTCTGGTTCTCCCATACTTGTATAAGTTCTGTACTTTACCTCCACTACCACCAATAAATCTGATTTTTCCACAATAATATCAATTTCTAAATGCTTATATCTCCAATTCCGTTCTAAAATCTTAAAACCCTTTTCAATCAAATAATGACACGCCAATTCTTCGGCATAATCCCCGATTTCTTTATGATTCTCTTTCTCCATTTTCAGATATTATCAACTCACAAAACTAATTAAAATATCTCTTGTAAAATTCCCTCTCATTCCATACATTAGCCACTTAATTATTCTACAATAATTCAACATTCAACACTATGGAAAATAAAGAACACATCATCCCTATCAACATTGAAGACGAAATGAAAACCGCGTACATTGATTACTCAATGTCTGTGATTGTATCACGCGCTTTGCCCGATGTACGCGACGGCCTAAAACCCGTACACCGACGCGTCCTTTACGGAATGTTAGAACTCGGACTTCAACACAATAAACCCTACAAAAAATCCGCCCGTATTGTCGGCGAAGTACTTGGTAAATACCATCCTCACGGCGATGCCAGTGTTTACGACACAATGGTCAGAATGGCACAAGAATGGAGTTTGCGCTACACACTCGTTGACGGACAAGGAAACTTCGGAAGTATGGACGGCGATCCCCCCGCCGCTATGCGTTATACCGAAGCACGACTCACCAAACTCGCCGAAGAACTACTCACAGATATCGACAAAAACACAGTGGATTTCAAACCCAACTTTGACGATTCATTGCAAGAACCAACGGTCTTACCCGCACGTTTCCCCAATCTGTTAGTCAACGGCGCCTCCGGCATTGCCGTCGGAATGGCAACCAACATGGCACCGCATAATTTATCCGAATGTATTGACGCCATCACCGCTTACATCCAAAACGAATCCATCAGCGACGAAGAACTGATGCAACATATAAAATGCCCGGATTTTCCAACCGGTGGTATCATTTACGGATACGAAGGCATCAAAGAAGCATACCTTACCGGCCGCGGCAGAGTGGTGATCCGCGGAAAAACAGAAATAGAAGAACTCAAAGACCGCTTCAGAATCGTTGTAACAGAAGTGCCTTACCAAATCAACAAAGCCGAAATGATTGAAGCACAATGGAAACTCGTAGAAGAGAAAAAAATTGAAGGCATTAGTGAAATCCGCGACGAAAGTAACCGCGAAGGTATTCGCATTGTGTATGAATTAAAACGTGACGCCAATCCCCAGATTGTATTAAATAATCTTTACAAATATTCGGCACTTCAATCGTATTTCAACATCAATAATGTTGTTTTAGTAAATGGAAGACCTAAGCTCTTAAACTTAAAAGAACTTATTAAATACTTTGTATTACACCGCATTGAAGTCGTGGTCAGAAGAACCAAATACGAATTAGAACAAGCCGAAAAACGCGCACATATTTTACAAGGATTACTGATTGCCATTGATCATTTAGATGAAGTGATTAAAATAATCAGAGAAAGTGAAACCCCGGACCTCGCCAAAGACCAATTGATGAGTCAATTTAATCTGACCGAAGTACAAGCACGTGCCATCTTAGATATGCGCCTCCGCACGCTGACCGGATTGGAAAGAGATAAACTCAAAGAAGAATACGATGAACTGATGAAAAAAATTGAATACTACAAAGAGATATTAGCCAGTGAAAAGTTACAAAAACAAATCGTATCCGACGAACTCAAAGAAATCAAAGAAAAATACGGCGATGCCAGAAGAACAGAACTCGTATACGCGGCGGATGAAATTCGTATGGAAGATATTATTCCCGATGAAACCGTTGTGATTACCATTTCTCACCTTGGTTACATCAAAAGAACCAATTTAGACGAATATCGCAAACAAAACCGCGGCGGCAAAGGAAGTAAAGGTGTGACTACTCGCGAAGAAGATTTTGTTGAACATTTGTTTATCGCTACGAATCATAATTATTTACTGCTTTTCACAGAAAAAGGCAAATGCTATTGGTTACGAGTATTTGACATTCCGGAAGGCAACAAACAAAGCAAAGGCAGACCCATTCAAAATTTAATTGCCATTGAGCAGGATGACAAAATTCGTGCATACATCAATGTAGAAACTCTAAGTGATGAACAATACATCAACACGCATTATATTGTATTCTGCACCAAACAAGGCATCATCAAGAAAACTCTCTTGGAAGAATTTTCACGCCCAAGAACCAATGGCATTATTGCTCTTAACATCAAAGAAGGCGACCAACTAATTGATGCCGCACTTACCAACGGACAAGGTGAGATGATGATAGCTTCAAAATTTGGAAAAGTATGCCGCTTCACAGAAGACAAAGTCCGTGCCATGGGCAGAAGTGCCAGCGGTGTGATTGGTATTGATTTAGAAGACGATACCTTCACCGGCATTGAAAATGAAGTCATTGGAATGATTGCCATTGATGATAAAAATAAAACGGTCATGGTAGTGAGCGAAAAGGGCTACGGAAAACGTTCTGAAATTGATGAATACCGCATCACCAATCGTGGCGGGAAAGGCGTGAAAACTATCAACATCACTGATAAAACCGGAATGCTCATAGGCATCAAAATAGTAACCGATAACGACGATTTAATGATTATCACTAAAAATGGCATCACCATTCGTTTGAGTGTAAAAGACATTCGTGTAATGGGACGAAATACTCAAGGCGTTCGCCTGATAAACTTAGATGAAAACGATGATATAGCCGCCGTAACCGTTATTGAACATGAAGAGGAGGAAAATGTAAACAACGAAGATAACGAAGTAAATGCTAATTAATATTAATTCAACTAATTTATAATAATCTTTCAAGTTTATCTGTTCTATACTCATAACTCCATTCTTCTATTGGGAAACTTTCGTATGAAAATGCTTCTGGATGTTGCAAGGCATAGAGAAATTTTTCATTAAAATTATTTTCTGTTAGATGTACGCCAATTTTATATTGCTCAATAAATTCACTCACCAATCCCTTCTCACTAAAAAACAAAATGGGCTTTCGGAGATAAAAAATTTCAGGGAATTTTGAAGTAAAATAATTCGCTTTTGGTATTGTAGCAACAATAATATAGTTGGATTGAAGCAGTTTATTAAAAAGTTCAGATGGATTTAAATTATAATGTATTTGTATTTTGTTTTTATGATCAAACTTATCTAAGAGATAATTTTTTTTTAATAAATAAAAATTAATAAAAATTTTTTGATACAGATCTATTTTTTGTTTTTTTAAAAAAATCAGGAAACTGTCCAATATCCTCAAGAATCTTTCTTCTTCAAACGTCCCATAAATTGACAAAATAAATTGATTTTTGGGCTGCCCGGTATCAAGTTTTAATTTAATAAAATCCTCTTTATCATACGAATGCATAATGAGTTCATAACTATTAATGCTATAATTCGTCTTCAAGTATTCTAAAATAGGTCTATGACAAGTTATTACCTTATCTGCCTTTTCACATACAAATTTTTCTTTTTCTATTTCCTTCTGTTTTCGTTTTTCACCAATAATATCAATGCCATGTACTCCATTAAATGTCCATTCATCTCTATAATCTACAATAAACTTCACATTCGGATATTTATCTTTTAATTGCAATGTATAATACACATAATGAAAAGGCGGCCCTGTTACAAGAATCGTTTGAATGTTTTTACTTTGTATCAATTCTTCTATCTTACTCTGCAATTGCTTTTTCCAAAACATACTCCTATCATAATAATTCCCATTTGTAAAGAATGGAAGCACTCTATACCAAAACTGATATTTTAATTTATCCCATACACTCTTTAAGGGGCTAATCATTATTTGGGGATACAATGATGGTAAGTAAAATAAATTTTCTTTTGGCAACTCTTTTATATCTTCTATAAAAGTAGATTCATAATCAAAAGGATTTTGGGCAGCAATGACATAAACCTTATGCCCTCTTCTGTGCAAGTATTTTGCAAACTTCGCCCACCGCCTGCCACCAATCCCCGGATACGGCGGAAAAACATAATTTATAATCAATACATTTTTCTTTTCCATAACGCACAAATATAAGAAATTAAGCGTTTTGATAAGATAAGAATAACTATAACCTAATCGTAAAATACTCACTTTTAGGTATTGTTTAGAACAATTCTAAATAATCATCTTTGCAGTTAAAATTTATTTCTATGAAAACATCTACTTTACTAATACTCGGTCTTAGCTTCGCTGACACTCTTTTGTTATCACAAAACGCACGCGATACCTTTAACATCTCTCTCAATGAAATTAACATCGTATCGTATCGCACAATGAACGGCATCGGACATATTCAGGAACACAACGGAGAAGTGCTCTTTACCGGTAAAAAAAACGAAGTAATCATAGTAGACACCTTAGAAGCCAATAAAGCCATCAACAACACCCGACAAATCATCGGCCGAGTGCCCGGTCTCACCATCGCCGAAACCGAAAGTGCCGGCTTTACAGCAAATGGCATTGGATTCCGTGGCATCAACCCTTATCAAAGCATTGAAACCAATACCCGCCAAAACAATTATAACATCTCCGCAGACATCTATGGATACAACGAATCCTACTACCTTCCTCCAATGGAAGCCGTCCAAAAAATTATTTTCTTAAGAGGTGCTGCCGGACTCGCTTTTGGTCCACAAATCGGCGGAATGATTAATTACGAACTCAATAGAGATGCTCAAAAACCAATTGAAATCCAAAACCAGCAAACCATCGGCAACTACGGACTTTACAGCAATTTTACTCAAATCAATGGTAAACTCCGCCAATGGCAGTATTATTCTTTTCTCAAATACCGCCGTATGGATGGATACCGACAAAACTCCCAACAAACCCAATGGTCCGGATTAGCCGGTATACAATACCATTTTTCCAATCATTTCAACATCGGACTTGAATATACTATGTTCAGAAACCTCATTCAAATGCCCGGCGGATTAAACGACTCCCTCTTTCATCTCAATCCTCAACAATCCCTTCGCAGTAGAAACTGGTTACAATCCCCCTGGAATATCTTATCCGCTTACCTCAACTATACCATTTCCCCTCATACACAATTACATTTTACCTCTTCTGCTTCTATGAGTGCCAGAAAAATTGTCTGGAGAAACGAAGATATTCCACCACAAGTAAAAGATACTATAGGCCCCAATTATACTTACGAACCAAGAGAAGTCGTTATTCGCACTTTTTCTAACCTGAATAATGAACTACGACTCTTACACGAATATCCCATTCAAAACTATAAACAAACTTTTACCATAGGGCTAAAATATGCTTACGCCCATAGTACCAAAAAACACGATGCAGAAGGTACTACCAAAACCGATCCTGATTTTACCAATGTAACAGAATGGGGTGGCAATATGAATTTCTTTACTACAAACATAGCCGCTTATGTTGAAAACAATTTTAATATAAAAGATAAACTATTCATCACTCCCGGCATTCGTCTTGAATATCTTTCCAACACCTTAAACGGCTACGACAAAAATAAAGCAGAAGATAGTAATGAAGATAAAATATGGGCCAAACACCTCCAACGCACCCGGCAATTTTTATTATCAGGAATGGCATTGCAATACAATATCACTGAAAAAGTCAACCTCTATACCAACTTTCATCAATCGTATCGTCCAATTACTTACAGCGATCTCACTCCATTTGGCACCATTGCTAAAATTGATCCCAAACTCAAAGACCCTTCCGCCAATAACATGGACTTTGGTTTCAGAGGTGTCATTAAAAATATCTTAAACTTTGACATCAGCGTCTTTTATCTTTACTACAAAAATAAAATTGGTACCGTTATTCAATACGACACTACTGCTTATTATTTCCGAACCAACACCGGCAGCAGTGAACATAAAGGCATTGAAAGTTATGTCGAAATCAATGTACTCAACGGACTAATACCTTCTGATTATTGGGGTAAATTAAGTATTTACAACTCGTATGGTTATATTCAGGCACATTATGTGGCGGGACCTTTTGCAGGTAAACTGGTAGAATATGCACCCCAACACATTGAACGTTGTGGCATCAACTACCTCTTCAAAAATTTCTCTTTCAACATTCAATACTCCTATACTTCTCAACATTATGCGGATGCCGCCAATACAGCATTTGATAGAAATGGTATTGAAGGAATTATTCCTGCTTATTCAGTAATAGATGCCTCCGCTTCCTTAAAAATTAATTCCTCTTTCAAACTTTCTTTTGGTGTCAACAATTTATCGAATACTTCCTATTTTACTATACGCACCGATGAATATCCCGGCCCCGGCATTTTACCAGCCATCGGCAGAACATTCTATTTTTCACTCAGAATGAAAATTTAAACGACCTTCTTTTTCTGAATCAAAGTTATCCCATCTCTAATAGGCAGAAGCGAATAAACTATCTGATTTTCAAACGACTTCAAACAATCGTTAAACTCTTGTATTTTACGGGTTACAGGTTCTTTTGCTTCTTCTGTAACAAGCCCTTTCCATAAAGTATTATCTACAATCAAAAGTCCATTTTCTTTCAATAAAGGTAAAAGATGAATAAAATATTCTTGGTATCGTTCTTTATCCGCATCTAAATAAATCAAATCGTACACATCTTTATTTTGTTTGATAAATTCAAGCCCATCGGAGTGCACCACCTGGATATTTTTATAGTGATATTTTTCAAAAAATTTTTGAGCAATTGACACAAATTCCGGATGTTTTTCTACTGAAATAATTTTTCCATTTTTTTTAAGTCCCTGTGCCAAACAGATTGCCGAATATCCTGTAAATGTCCCTATTTCTAATACTTTTTCAGGATGCATTAAATAAGAAAGTGTTATTAAAAAATGGGACTGAATGTGATTGCTCAACATTCTATGTGCTAAAATATTTTTTTGTGTAAAATTTTCTATTTCACTTAATTCTTGGGGAAGATTAAAAGAATGATTAAAACAATATTCTTCAACAACAGGATTTGTAATTGTTATTGGAAATATTTTAGGATTTTTGGGCATATTACTTTTAAAATAAAAAAGCCCTTCTACATTAGAAGGACTTTTATATCATTTTCATTTTTATTTCTTACTTTTCCTGCTACTTCTTTTTGATTTTGTTTCTTCCAACACCTGATCCACTGTTGGTGGCACATAATTGGGATCTATAGAAGCATCTACCAATATCCTTCCACAATGTTCACATACAATAATTTTATTATGTGCACGAATATCTAATATCCTTTGTGGTGGAATTTTACTAAAGCATCCGCCACAAGCATCTCTTTCTACCACAGCCACAGCAATACCATTTTTCACATTCTCACGAATTTTTTTATAGGCATTTAATAAACGTGGTTCTATAGACGCCGATGATTTTTCTGATTCTTTCAATAATTTTTTTTCTTCTTCTTCTGTTTCAGAAATAATTTCTTCTAATTCTTTCTTCTTAACTTCCAGATCCTTTAAACGCTCCTGATATTCGTTTTCTGCTACTTCCAGATATTGCTGTTTAGTTTCAATTTTTGTTTGGGACTCCTTTATCTTTTTTTCAGCCAATTGAATCTCAAGATTTTCATATTCTATTTCTTTTGCTAACGCTTCATATTCTCTATTATTTCTTACTTTATTCTGTTGTTGCTCATACTTCTTTATATTTGCTTGCCGTTCCTTAATAGAATTTTTCAATTCATTTATAGTTATATTGTGTTCCTGAATTTCATTCTGAAGTCGTTGCACACGTGTTTGCAAGCCGGCCACTGTATCTTCCAGATCTTTTACTTCTAAAGGCAATTCACCTCTGATAAATCGTATTTTATCAATTTTTGAATCAATTTGCTGAAGATAAAAAAGTGCTCTTAATTTGGCTTCTACAGAGGCATCTAATTTCTCTTTGAATGTCGTCATAACTAAATGTATTTAATTGGATTAGTATTAATTTTAGATAAAAGGACGGCAAAGTTAGGAAATTTATTTTTAATAATCCTATAAAAAATTTCCGGGGTAAATTGCTCGGATTCATAATGCCCAATATCCACAATCATAATTTTGCCTTCTGCATCAAAAAACTGATGGTATTTAAAATCTGCTGTTACAAAAGCATCTGCCCCCTGCTGAATAGCAGTAGATAATAAAAATGCTCCGCTCCCTCCACACAGCGCTACTTTTTGAATGGGCTTGTCATAAGCAGTATATCGTATCATTGGCTGACCAAACACGCCCTTTATTTTCAATAAAAATGTTTTGACATCCATTGCAGCTTCCAATTCTCCAATCATTCCACTACCCACTTTGGGATGATAATTGTCTAACAAATACACATCATAAGCTACTTCTTCATAAGGATGTGCTTTTAATAAAGCAGCAATGACCTGTTTTTCCTGATGGGCTTCAAAAATGGTTTCTAACCTTATCTCTGGTTCAATACTCAACTTTCCTCGTTCACCAATAAAAGGATTCGCCATTTCATTTCCTCTGAAAGTACCTTTTCCATCCGTGAAAAAACTACAACTATCATAATTACCAATATGCCCACAACCCGCTTCAAATAAAGCATTCTGAACCTGTTCTAAATGAGGAGCCGGTACAAATGTTACTAACTTCTTTAAAACATTTTTCTTTGTCAACAAAATTTTAGTATTAAGAATTCCCAATCTATTAGCAATTTCCAAATTCACGCCGCCATATACATTATCTGCATTCGTGTGAGCCGCATAAATACTGATGTTATGACGAATGGCTTTAATAATACACCGCTCTACATAAGATTTCCCCGTAATGCGTTTAATGGAACTAAAAATCAGGGGATGATGCGCTACTATAAGATTGCAGTTATTTTCAATCGCTTCGTTGATCACTTCTTCGGTTACATCCAATGTCAAAAGGGCACCGGTACAGGGTTCTGTAGCATTTCCAATAATTAATCCCGCATTGTCGTAGTTTTCCTGAAAACTAAGCGGTGCTAATTGTTCAATGCTCTGAATAATATCTGCAATGAGTACAGCCATACTATTTGGACAATAATTCTTTTACAATGGCAGAAATTCTGGAATTATCAGCTTTTCCGGCCAATGCTTTGGTGGCTTTTCCCATTACTTTTCCCATATCGGCTGGTGAAGTAGCACCTACTTCTTGTATAATTTTTTGCAATTCGGTTTTGAGATCTTCATCGCTTAATTGTTTGGGTAAAAATTCTTCCATTACCGATGCTTGATAGAGTTCTACTTCTGCTAAATCCGGACGATTTTGTTGTGTATAAATTTCAGCACTATCTTTTCTTTTTTTGACTTCTTTTTGAAGGGTTTTAATCACATTTTCTTCTGTCAATCCTTCTGGTGATGTTTTGACATGAATAATTACATTTTTGATAGCTCTCAATGCTTCCAGCCGTTTGCTATCTTTAGCAAGCATCGCTTTTTTGATTTCTCCCATGATAATTTCTTCTAACTGCATAATAAAAAAATTTGCTGTAAATATAATGAAAACTAATGTTCAACTTTTTATTGAATAAACTTCACCTCAAAAGCAATAACTAACAAAAATAATTGTCAGTATCAACTACAACCTTGCATTAATTTTAGCAATTGCATTAATTCTCTCTTCTGCTAAGCGATTAGCTGAAAGATAAGTAGGTATTTTTTCCCTTTCTGCGATTTCAAAAACTTTCATTGTGGTATCGTAGATACGTTCTGCATGTGCCAACGCTCTTTCACGATTATATCCTTCTAATTCATAATATACATTGATAATTCCGCCTGCATTCACTACAAAATCCGGTGCATACAGAATACCTTTTTCTTCAACCATTCTTCCATGCACCGATTCATCGGCTAATTGATTATTCGCAGAACCACAAATAATTTTTACTTTCAATTGTTCTAATGTTTCGGTATTCACGGTGGCACCCAAAGCACATGGTGCATAAATGTCAGCGTCTACAGAGTATATCTCTTCTTTTGACAACACTTTCACTTTAAAGTGTTTACTAATATTTTTCACTTTTTCTTCATCAATGTCAAACACGAATAATTCAGCACCTTCCTTAACAAGATATTCAATCAAATGTTTACCTACATTTCCTAATCCCTGCACAATTACTTTTTTCCCAGACAATGTTTCTTTCCCATATACTTTTTTAGCAGATGCTTTCATTCCCATCCATACGCCCATGGCTGTTACTGGTGAAGGATCACCGCTGCCGCCCATAGATTCCGGAAGCCCTGTTACATAATCTGTTTCCATGTGGATAATTTCCATATCTTTGCTGTTCATGGAAACATCTTCAGCAGTAATATATTTCCCTCCCAGATTATCAATAAATTTACCAAAACTTCTGAGAAGGGCTTCCGTTTTAATTTTTTTAGGATCTCCGATAATAACAGCTTTTCCACCTCCAAGATTAATGCCTGCCACTGCAGATTTATAAGTCATTCCTCTGGAAAGACGCAGTACATCGGTGAGTGCCTCTTGTTCACTGGCATAATTCCACATACGTGTTCCCCCAAGTGCAGGACCTAAGACAGTGTTATGAATACCAATGATGGCTTTAAGCCCTACATTATTATCGTTACAAAAAACGATTTGTTCATGGTTAAACAAAGTCATTTGAGACAGAACATCAGAATCTGTCCGTTGTGCTTTTTCTTTAATTGTTGAAACAGACATAGAAGCAAATAATTTTTTTATAAAACATCGGTTTGGTAGGTGATTCCATCAATTGTAACCGTTACATTATAATCACAGTTACCTTCACCTACATTCACTACTTGTGTATTCTTTCCATTCGGTTTTAAATAAATCAATCCTTTGGTAAAGGGATGCTTTCCGGGTTTTAAGAATCCTTCTGGGGCACAATCCTTTAAGTTACGATAAAGATAATCTGTAGAAGGTGTATTAAATGTTACTTCAAAAGAACCTTTTGGATTAGATCCTGTTGAATTGCCTGTTACAGAAATAATGGCATTTTGCCATTGTATAGGTATATTACCAGTATTATTGTATACAGTAGAGGTATTGGTATTCAGCAGTTGAATGGATTGAGTGCCGTTGAAAACAACAGATTTTGTACCATCATTCGTTGTAAAATTAGTAAAAGTGGCTGACCAAGATAAATTGGTAGTATTGGGATTAAAGCCATTCGGGGTTGTATTAGATATTTGTATAGAAGAAGCCGAAACAGAAGTAGTGTTGATGGTATAATTGTACAATTCAACTGAACATTTGAAACCGGGCTGACGAATATACTTGGCATTTAAGGTAGAAGCAGCATATTTAATGACAATTTTTCCATTTCTTATATAACCATCTGTGCCTTGTGCATTGTTGAGCAGGAGTGTATCAATTTTAGCAATCGTATCTGAAACAATCGTAACTCCCGATGAACCAAAAAACGGTGTAGCGGTATAAGTATCTCGGGTCAATGCCGCCATTAAAAACACATCGTTAGAAATTTCATACGATTTTAGAGCATCCTTAGCAGTAGTAACATCACTATCTGGAGTGGCTGGTTCCGGAGATTTTTTATTACATGCTGTTAGCACAATTCCTGCTAAACCAAGTAAAAAAAATGTTTTTTTCATACAATTTAATTTTGGGCTTAATAATAAGAAATTTATCACAGATAAAATAAAAAAATAGTGATTGAAAGTGGAACAATGTTAATTGGCTTTTTTGGCGGGATGAGATTGATTTTTTAATTTATATAATTTTTTTTCAGCATATTCTTTTGTAAGATTATAATGAAAAACTGATTTGTTTTCTTTTGGAAGTTCATACATTAAATCTGTAAAAATCGTTTCACAAATACTTCTGAGTCCTCTTGCGCCAAGTTTTAATTCCAAAGCCGTTTCTACAATACTATCAATAACTTCCGGTTCAATATTCAAATGGATATTATCTAAACTAAAAAGATAGGTATATTGTTTCAACAGTGCATTTTTGGGTTCCACTAAAATTTGCTTTAAGGATTCTTTGTTTAATGGTTGTAAGGTCGCTAGTACAGGTAACCTTCCGATTAACTCAGGAATAAGCCCAAACGTTTTCAAATCATGTGAAGTAACATATTGCAAGATATTGGCTTTATCTAATTCTTCTTGCTTCTTACCCTTAAAACCAATGATATTAAAATTAACCCGCGACGATATAATTTTATCCAACCCTACAAATGCTCCTCCACAAATAAAAAGAATATTTTTAGTATTAATTTTAATCATTTGTTGTTCGGGGTGTTTTCTTCCGCCTTGTGGTGGAACAAATACATCGGCGCCTTCTAAAATTTTTAATAATGCTTGTTGCACACCTTCTCCACCAACATCTTTTGTTATGGAAGGATTATCACCGGACTTTCGGGCTATTTTATCAATTTCATCAATAAAAACAATACCTTTTTCTGCAGCAGCCACATCATAATCAGCCGCTTGTAATAATCGGGTCAAAATGGTCTCCACATCTTCACCTACATATCCTGCTTCTGTGATAGCCGTGGCATCTGCAATACAAAAAGGCACCTTCAAAAATTTCGCAATAGTGCGTGCCAATAAAGTTTTCCCAGTACCTGTTTCACCTATCAATAAAATATTGGATTTTTCTAATTCTACATCCTCTCCTTTTTTAGAAGTTTTTGTAGAACTCAAAATCCGCTTAAAATGATTATACACAGCAACACTTATTATTTTCTTTGCTTCCTCCTGTCCGATGATATACTCATCTAAGTATTTTTTCAACTCTTGAGGAGTGAGTAACAAAGATTCAGTACTTAAGGAAAACTTATTTTTAGCAACCGAACGTTTATCGCTTTGAACAATTTCATACGCTTTTTCGACGCAGGAATCACATATGTAGGCATTGTGACCTGCTAATAATAAAGTAGTATCGTTTTGAGGTAATCCACAAAAAGAACAAACCGGTATTTTATTAGTTTTAGCCATAATTCAATAATCAAAAATTTAATGGTCTTTTCTCAAAAGCATCTAAACACGCTTCTTTGAATGCCTCGCTAAATGTTGGATGTGGGTGGCAAATTCTTCCAATATCTTCTGCTGTTGCTTTGTATTCCATGGCTACCACTGCTTCTGCAATTAAATCCGCTGCACGTGGTGCTATCATGTGCACCCCTAATAATTCGTCTGTATCTTTATGTGCAAGCACTTTAATAAATCCATCGGTATCCATACTGGCTTTGGCACGACCGCTTGCTTTAAATGGGAATTGACCAACTTTGTATGAAATGTTCTTTTCTTTTAATTGTTCTTCTGTATATCCCACCGATGCTACTTCTGGCCAGGTATACACCACACCGGGAATTAAATTGTAATCAATATGCGGTTTTTGACCGGCTATTATTTCGGCTACAAAAACACCTTCTTCTTCCGCTTTATGGGCTAACATAGGTCCTCTTATTACATCACCAATAGCATATATGTGTGGTTGGGACGTTTGAAGTTTTTCGTTGACAATTATTCTGCCTTTTTCATCCAGTTGCACACCGGCTTTTTCCAATCCCAAGCCATCTGTATAAGGTCTTCTGCCAACGGCTACTAAGACATAATCTCCTTTCAATTGAATGTTTTCTCCGCTTTTATTTTGAGCCGATACAAGGACTTCTTTAGATTTTTTTTCAGCCGACAAAACTTTATGTTGCAAGTAAAATTCAAACCCTAGATTCTTCTTGAGCAATCGTTGAAGTTCTTTGGATAAAGCCCCGTCCATTGCAGGGATAATTCTATCTAAAAATTCCACCACAGACACCTTACTTCCTAAACGTGCAAAGACACTTCCAAGTTCCAATCCAATCACCCCACCACCAATTACAATCAGATGTTTGGGAATAGTTTCTAATTCCAATGCTTCGGTAGAAGTAATGATTTGCTTCTTATCTATCTCAATGCCGGGCAAGGTAGAAGGTTTTGATCCTGTAGCAATAATAAATTTCTGGGCAGATAATTCTATAGATTTATTTTCAGCGGTTACATGAATGTTGTGTGCATCTATAAATGAAGCTGCCCCATGAAAAACAGTAACTTTATTTTTTTTCATCAAATAAGCCACCCCCTCACTGTTTTCTTTTACCACTTGTCTTTTGCGGGCTATCATTTGCTTAATATCCGGTTTAATGTCTTTTATCTTAATGCCGTGTGTTTCAAACTGATGAACCGCATTAAAATAATGTTCGGAAGAATCTAATAAGGCCTTAGACGGAATGCATCCCACATTTAAACAAGTTCCGCCAAGAGATGAGTATTTTTCTACAATTGCCACCTTGAAGCCCAACTGAGCAGCACGAATAGCCGAAATGTACCCACCCGGTCCTGATCCAATTACTATGATATCAAATTGTTCCATAATTATTATTTAAAAACAAAAAAAGGGCTCGTTGCATCTTTATTCGGATGAGACGAGCCATTAAGAAGAGCCATACACAAAATTATTTGCTGTTAGCTACTTTCTTTCTCTTTCTTGGTCTGGTTTTACCATAAGTACCAAGGTGAATTTTACCTCTTTTAGTTCTTCTATCGCCTTTTCCCATATTTTTTGCTGCAAATATGCGTAAAATGTTACAATTAAAAAAATTTTTACCTTGATATAAGTAACATTAGAAGCATATTCACGAACTCCTTAATAAAAAAACAGAATATAAATAA
>CAZNVL010000019.1:0-4418 GCA_964576565.1 uncultured Flavobacteriaceae bacterium
ATTACACATTCAAATAAGGCAAAAGTCCGTGTAATCCACCTTCTCTTCCAAAGCCACTTTCTTTGTATCCGCCAAAGGGCGAAGTCGGATCAAATTTATTATAGGTATTGGCCCATACCACGCCTGCTCGCATTTTAGAAGTCATGTTGAATATCTTAGATCCTTTGTCTGTCCATACACCGGCGGCCAATCCATACGGCGTGTTGTTGGCTTTTTCTATCACTTCTTCTACCGTTCGGAATGTTTGAATCGTTAAGACAGGGCCAAAAATTTCTTCTTGCACGATGCGATGCGATTGCGATGTTTCAAGGAAAAGCGTAGGAGCACAAAAATATCCTTTGGATGGTAACTTACAATCCGATTGGTAAATGCTTGCGCCTTCTTGTACGCCTAAATCTAAGTAATAGTGAATTTTTTCCAACTGCTGTTTGGAGTTGATTGCACCAATGTCGGTGTTTTTATCCAATGGATCGCCTACTATCAACGATTTCATTCTATGTTTCAGTTTTCTGAGCACTTCATCATACACGCTTTCTTGAACAAATAAGCGAGAACCTGCACAACATACATGTCCTTGATTAAAGAAAATACCGTTGATAATGCCTTCTACTGCTTCGTTAATCGGTGCATCATCAAAAATAATGTTCGCCGATTTTCCGCCTAATTCAAGGGTTAGTTTTTTGTTTGTGCCGGCTATTGCTTTTTGAATAATTTTACCGACTTCTGTGCTTCCAGTGAAAGCAATTTTATTAACGAGTGGATGTTTTACAAGTGCAGCGCCTGTTTTTCCGGCTCCTGTGATGATGTTCACTACACCGGGCGGCAAGTCACAATCACGAATGATTTCGGCTAATTTCAAAGCCGTCAGCGGTGTTGTTTCCGCCGGTTTTAAAACAACCGTATTGCCGCAAGCCAATGCCGGTGCGATTTTCCAAGCTGCCATTAGTAAAGGAAAATTCCATGGAATGATTTGTCCGGCTACTCCAATGGGTTGTGGAGAACGGTTCGGAAACGCATACTGTAGTTTATCTGCCCATCCTGCGTAATAGAAGAAGTGATTGGCGGCCAGCGGTATATCAATGTCTCTGCTTTCCCGAATGGGCTTGCCACCGTCCATGCTTTCAATCACGGCCAGTTCACGGCTGCGTTCCTGAATCATTCTGGCAATGCGATAGATGTATTTACTTTTTTCTTTTGAAGGTAATTTTTTCCAGTATTTTTCATAAGCGTTTTTAGCGGCCTGCACGGCTTTATCAACATCTTTTTCATCGGCTTCGGCAATCTCAGCGATTTTTTGTTCGGTAGCGGGATTGGTGGTGTCAAAATATTTTCCACTTAAAGGTTTTACAAATTGATTATTGATAAATAAACCATATTGTTTTTCAAGATAAATATGATCGGTGTTTTCGGGAGACGGCGAATATTCCCATTTTTTATTAGAAGTTGATTTTAAATGCACAGAGCCATTGGATTTTTCAATACCTTTTTTCTCTTCAGCAAGTTTTGACATAAAGATTTATTTTATGCTTACAAAGTTACGAATTATTTTTGCATTCCTTCAATATTAGTTTGATGTCTTCAACTCTAATTCTTTTATTCATTGCAATATATTTTTTACTGCTACTTTTGATTGCTTATCTTACTTCCCGCAGGGCATCGGCATTTGCCTATTTTCTTGGGAATAAGCAATCGCCTTGGTATATTGTAGCATTAGGAATGATTGGAGATAGTTTGAGTGGAGTTACTTACATCTCTGTTCCCGGCAAAGTATATACCAGCGGACTTACCTATCTTCAAATTGTATTAGGTTACTTCTTAGGTTATTTCATCATTGCGTACATTTTGTTACCACTTTATTATCGCTTGAATGTAACATCTATCTATGAATTTTTAGAAAGACGTTTTGATAAACAGGTTCAAAAAACAGGAGCGTTATTTTTTATCATCAGTAGATTATTAGGTGCAGCAGGACGTTTATACCTGGCGGCTAATGTGATACATCAGTTTGTTTTAGGACCAATGGGATGGAGTTTTGGGCTTAGTATTTCTGTGATTTTAGTTTTAATGTTATTGTATACCATAAAAGGTGGGATTAAAACATTGGTATGGACAGATGCTTTGCAATCTTTGTTTTTAGTATTGGGTGTGGTGTTGAGTATTGTGGCAATCAATCAACAACTGAATTGGTCTGTTACAGAAAGTTTTTATCAAATTGTACATTCTCATTATTTCAGGATATTTGAATGGAATGCAATGAGTTCTAATTTCTTTTTTAAGGATTTATTAGGCGGGATGTTGATTGCTGTGGCAATGACGGGCTTAGATCAAAATATGATGCAGAAAAATTTAAGTTGTAAGAATCTAAGTGAAGCACAAAAAAATATCATTAGTTTTAGTTTTGTAATGGTAGTAGTCAATGTATTTTTTCAATGTTTGGGCGTATTGATTTATCTATATTTTGAAAATAAGCAAATCCCTTTGCCATTCAAAGAAGATGGAAGTGTTTTTACGGACAAAGTATTTCCGTTATTAGCATTAAAATATCTGAACATCTATTCTGCTTTGTTTTTTATTTTAGGCCTTACGGCGGCTACTTTTTCCAGTGCGGATAGTGTTTTGACTACTCTCACAACATCCTTTTACATTGACATTTTGCATTTACATCAAAATAGGCATCTTTCAGAGAAAAGAAAACAATTTATTCGAACTTTTATTCACATTCTATTTACGATTTTAATCTGGATGGTTATTTTGATGTATGCTAACTTTAATAACAAAGCCATTGTAGATACTATTCTCATGTTGGCAGGATATACGTACGGACCATTGTTAGCACTTTATGCGTATGGTATCTTTTTTAAGAAAAAAATAAAGTCCTGGTGGTTGATAGTTTCATGTGTGTTGTCACCAATATTACTTTATGGCATTCAACATAAACTCACTATTCCATATAAAATTGGGAATGAATTAATTCTCTGGAATATGCTGCTGACATTGCTACTCATCTTTTTGGGGCAGATATTTTTATCTTCAAGAAAACTAATTTTAATTCATCATTAACAAACTAAAATTGTTTCACTATGATTATTGATATACATACACACATTATTCCTGAACGATTGCCTGATTTTTCAAAAGAATTTGGGTATGGTGAATTTATCACCTTACAGCACCATCAAAAAAATAAAGCGTGGATGATGCAAGGGAATAAAAAGTTCAGAGAAATTGATATTAATTGTTGGGATGTGTCGGTACGCTTGGAAGAAATGGAGCAACATAAAATTGATGCACAGGTGATTTCTACTATTCCGGTCATGTTTAGTTATTGGGCAAAGCCACAGCACGGCTTGAAAGTAGCGCAATTTCTCAATGACCACATAGCAGAGATTATTCAAAAGTATTCCAATAAATTTTTTGGTTTAGCGACTGTTCCTTTGCAAGATATTGATTTATCCATCAAGGAATTGGAACGTTGTAAAGCACTTGGATTTAAGGGCGTTCAAATTGGTAGTAATGTCAATCAAAAGAACTTGACCGAACAGGATTTTGGTGCATTTTTTGCGGCATGCGAGGATTTGAATATGTGTATTTTAGTACATCCGTGGCAAATGATGGGACAAGAATACATAACAAAGTATTGGCTGCCATGGTTAGTGGGAATGCCTGCAGAAACAGCCCGTGCAATATGTAGTATGATATTCAGTGGTGTGTTGGATAAACATCCCAAATTGCGTGTTTGCTTTGCCCACGGTGGTGGTTCTTTTATTCCGACTATCGGAAGAATTGAGCACGGATGGGAATGCCGGCCAGATTTGGTAGCCGTTGATAATCCTAACAATCCACGAAATTACTTAGGTAAATTCTGGGTGGATTCACATACTTGTGACCATAAACTTTTGAAATATATTATTGACGAGATTGGTGCTGATAAAATAGTGCAGGGTTCGGATTATCCTTTTCCATTGGGAGAAGCCATTCCCGGTGAGTTGGTGAGAACAGCGCCCATTAGTGATAAAGAAAAAGAAACTATTTTAAGTACAGCACCTCAGAAATGGTTAGGTATTGTAGAATAACAAAGAATTTCAAGAAAACTTTGTGGCGGGAACGGGAATTGAACCCGTGACCTCAGGGTTATGAATCCTGCGCTCTGACCATCTGAGCTATCCCGCCAAAATTTGCCGTGCAAAAAAAATAAATTTTTTAATTTAGTGCAAATTATTGAACGGTAATGTTTGAAAAATGATTTTCTTTAAGCCACTATCTGTTATACTCTCATTTTCTGACTTATGATAGATGGGTACTTTTTGATAAGTTTTTTACATTCTCTCGCCTAATTTATTATGAGAAAAAGTTCATGTACATTTGTTGATTAATTATTGATTTCAAAATTTAAAAAAGATTTATGAATGAAAAAGATA
>CAZNVL010000019.1:4518-12667 GCA_964576565.1 uncultured Flavobacteriaceae bacterium
AATGAAAAAGATATTCGTTGGAAACAAAGATTACAGAATTACAACAAAGTGATGAATCATTTGAAGAATGCTTTAAATATAACGCAACTAGATTTTGTGCAAAAAGCGGGGATTATTCGATTGTTTGAAATGGCTTTTGAATTAGCATGGAAATTACTCAAGGATTATTTAGAAGAACAAGGTTTTCAGGATGTTAAATCTCCAAGGTCGGCTATTAAAAAGGCCTTTGAAGTTGGATTGATTAAAGATGGACATAAATGGATGGAATTATTGGAAGATAGGAATTTGACAAGCCATACTTACGATAAAGAACGGGCTACTGAAGTTGAATTCATAATACGAAATCAATATTATTCTATACTAAAACATTTACATAATACGTTTAATCAAATAAATGAATAAGAATGCAGTTTGGATTAAAATCAACGGATTTGAAAGATACTTGTGACGTATTAAAAAAGTTTTGTCAAATTGAACAAGCCGTGTTATTGGGTAGTCGTGCCAAAGGGAATTATCAGCACGGAAGTGCTGTAGACATTGCTTTGAAAGGGAAGGAGTTAACCTCGCAGATAGTGAGAGAAGTCAGTTTTATCTTAAATGAAGAAAGTTTGATGCCTTATAAGTTTGATGTGTTGAATTATCATACGATTCAAGAAACCGCCTTAAAAGAACATATTGATAAAGTGGGAGTGATAATTTATGAAAGAAAAAAATGGAGCATCGAATAGGAGAATAATCTTTTGATCTTTTTTGTTCACAAAAATATTTTCCGCAAAAAATATCGAACCAATACTCTGAATTACTCAATACTTCCGCTTTGAAAAGACACTATTCCCTCGCTTGCGATTTTTAGCCCGTTGTTTATTCAACTTCGCTTGTAATCTATCTTTAAATACTTTATTTTTCGTTCTAAACCGATGGAATAACGAATGATCGTCTCTATGAGAGCCCGGCGTACGATGATAAACCCACCCACCAGCAGTTACTTTTTTCCCACCAAATATCTTAGCAAAAAAACCTTTTTTTCTTCCTCCTTTGGCAAAGGCATTGGCATTTCCTTTACTTTTACTAAACAAATGAAACTTTCCTCCTCTTTGATTCCGATGTTCTCTTTTCTTGCCACCTGTTTGTGCAGAAAGAAAAGTAACTAAACACAAACCAATTATTACAAAAAAGTACTTTTTCATAAAAAACATGAAATATACTTTACAAAGGTAAGGATAATTTTTCAAACCACAAGAAAATTTTTTCCACAAAATCTTGTTAAGAACTATAGTCCTCAAGGTGAATTTGTTTATTTTTGCGTAATTAAAAACAAGCATCTAATGAAAACATTTTTATTTAGAATAATTTGTTTGTTATTCATCTCTTTTTCCTTTGGCCAGTCCAGTATTTTAATTAAAAACATTACCATTCACAATGGTAAAGGCGATCAACCATACATTGCCAATGTCTTAATAAAAAATCAATACATCGCTAAAATTCAAACCTCTTCAATCACTGAAACAGTGGATACCATCATTGACGGCACATCACTGCATTTATATCCGGCGCTTATTTCCTGCAATAATATTCTGGGCTTGCAAGAGGCCGAAGCCATTCGCCCAACTTCTGATTTTGCCGATATAGGTGATTTTAATCCGCATTTGAGAACGCTTACTTCTTATAATACAGATAGTAAAATTTTACCAACAGTTTTTTCGAACGGTGTTTTATACACACAATGTACGCCTCGTGGGGGATTTATTGCTGGTACTTCGGCGCTGGTCAAAACTAAAGCGTGGAATTGGGAAGATGCGGCGGTTGTAGAAGATGGTATTCATATTTACCTTCCTTCTGAGTATGTTCAAAAAGGTTGGTGGGCAGAGCCCGATAAAACGGACAAAAACGAGGCATTTCAACAAAACTTTCATAAATTAAAACGTTTTCTTAAACAAAGCAAAGAATATTATCTCTCTAATGACACGTCCACATTTAATCCACGTTACGAAGCAATGAAGCCCATCTGGAAAGGAACAAAGAACTGCTATTTGCACGCTCAAAAGAGTAAAGATATATTGAACGCTGTTCAATTGGCGCAGGAATTACAAATACCAAAAGTTGTATTAGTGGGCTGTAAAGAAATTTACAAGGTAATAGACATTGTAAAAAAATACCAATATCCTGTTATTTTAAGCCGCATCAATGATTTGCCCGAAAATACAGATGATAAAATAAAAATTAATTTTGAATTACCCTCTATGCTTGAAAAAAATGGAATACTTTACACTATCAGTATGGAAGGCGATATGGAAGCTATGCAAAGTCGTAATCTTCCATTTGTCGCCGGAATGGCTGTGCCTTATGGACTAACACACGAACAGGCATTACAAAGTATTACTTACAACGCTGCTAAAATTTTAGGTGTAGAAAAACAATTAGGAAGCATTGAAGAAGGAAAAATCGCCTCTGTTATTCTTTCAAAAGGAAATATCTTAGATCCCATGACGCATCAAATTGTCTCTCTAATTTTAGAAGGTAAAATGTATTCAGAAAAAAACTTTCAAAATCAACTTTACGAAAGATATTTAGAAAAGTATCATCTAAAAAATTAATGTAATGAGCAATTCAATAAAATACATTGTTCTTTTTACTTGGATAATCTTGTCAAACGTTTCATGGGCTTTTCAAATTTTAATTCCAATGGACGATGCTCAAAAAAATCATCTGAAAGCGTATGGTATCGCGTATTGGACATTAAAGCAGGATGTAGAAATATATTGGTTGTTAAATTACCGAGGTGGAAGCTTTCTATTGCCCGGAAATAAAGCGATTATCAATGAATGTAACATTCGCGGAGTAAGTTATGAAAGTATTTCGGATGCACAAGCTAATGCCATACTTGCAGAAATTGCTCAACCAGAGGTGAATATGGATGCTATGAAATTGGAAAAAGCACCTAAAGTTGCTGTGTATTCACCTAAGTCCAAACAACCATGGGATGATGCAGTAACACTGGCACTGACTTATGCTGAAATTCCTTATGATGTTGTGTACGATGACGAAGTACTCAGCGGTGTCTTAAAAAATTATGACTGGTTGCATTTACATCACGAAGATTTTACAGGACAGTACGGAAGATTTTATGCACAATATGGAAAAACGGCCTGGTATAAACAACAAGTGAAAGAAAACGAAGAAATTGCCAAACGGTGGGGCTTTCAAAAAGTATCTCAACTCAAACTGGCCGTTGCCAAAAAAATTGATGAGTTTGTGGTCAATGGTGGCTTTATGTTTGCCATGTGCAGTGCTACCGATAGTTATGATATAGCACTGGCTGCAGAAGGTGTGGATATATGCGGTAGTGTTTATGATGGTGATCCAGCCGATCCTGATATGAACAAGAAACTGGACTATTCCAAAGGATATGCTTTTGAAAACTATAAATTAAATCCCGACCCGTTGTTTTATGAATTTTCTGAAATTGATACGTACTTTACTCGCAATCAATATGGCATTACAAAAGAAACAGACAAGTTTACCTTATTTGAATTTTCTGCTAAATGGGATCCAGTGCCAACTATGTTGTGCCAAAATCATACCAATATTATTCAAGGGTTTTGGGGACAAACAGTAGCATTCAACAAAAATTTTCTGAAGAAAAATGTTTTAATCATGGGGGAAGCTAAAGCATTTAACGAAGCCCGTTATATTCATAGTGAACGCGGCAAAGGTACGTGGACATTTTACGGTGGACACGATCCGGAAGATTATATGCACAAAGTAGAAGATCCGCCTACAGATTTGAACTTACATCCCAATTCACCGGGTTATCGTTTGATATTAAATAATGTTTTGTTTCCCGCTGCTAAAAAGAAAAAGCAGAAGACCTGAATGGTACCATTCAACGGCTGTTTTTATAACTTACAGTATTCCTCTATTCTACCCAGGATTTATAGTACTTTCCATCTTCTATTTGTATAGCGTGTTCTGTAATCATCAAAGGATGAAAGGTATCAATCATGACAGCGAGTTCTTTGGTTTCTTTTTGTCCGATGCTTCGTTCCATGGCGCCGGGCGCCGGTCCGTGCGGTATTCCTTTGGGATGTAAGGTAATATGGCCTTGCTGAATATTGTTTCTGCTCATAAAATCTCCGTCCACATAATACAATACTTCATCGCTGTCAATGTTGCTGTGGTTGTAGGGTGCCGGTATGGCCTGCGGATGGAAATCATATAAACGAGGAACAAAAGAACATACCACTAATGCAGAGGTTTCAAAGGTCTGATGAATAGGTGGCGGCATGTGAACACGACCTACTATAGGTTCAAAATTAAAAATTGAAAATCCCCATGGATAATTATAGCCGTCCCAGCCCACTACATCAAAAGGATGTGTCGCGTAAATTATTTCAAAAATCTGATGTTGTTTTTTGACTTTGATTAAAAAGTTCCCTTTTTCATCAACAGGATTTAAATGTTGAGGTAATTTAAAATCTCTTTCACAAAAGGGTGAATGTTCTAATAATTGTCCTACTGAGTTTTTGTATCGTTTAGGGGTATAAATAGCTTGGTGGCTTTCCAGATAAAGTATTCTGTTTTCACTGGTTTCAAAATGAATCTGATAAATCATACCTCTTGGAATAATCAAATAGTCACCGTAATCAAAAGGAATGTCGCCCATAAAAGTTTTGAGCGTTCCTTTACCTTTGTGAATAAAAAGCATTTCATCCGCATCGGCGTTTTTGTAAAAATAATTCGTAAGAGATTGGGTCGGTGCGGCTACACCAATGATACAATCCTGATTGAGTAGTAAAGGAACACGGCTTTCAAGAAAATCCGCTGTTGGCTTTACCTGAAAAGTAGAAAGCAATAATGGTTTGATATTATTATGTACAGCAATTTTTGGCTCAACAGAATAAGATGTCACTATTTCTTTAATTTGTGTAGGCCGGTGAATATGATACAATAAAGAAGACATCCCTGAAAATCCTTCTGTTCCAAATAATTGCTCGTAATACAATTTCCCTTCCGGTGATTTAAACACAATATGTCTTTTAGAAGGTATATTCCCTAATTTGTGATAGATAGGCATATATTTTTTTTACGGACAAATTTAAACAATTCTTAAGGCAATAAAAAATATGATTTTTATCATAAAACAAATACAAATACTGCAAGAGTGGATGGTGTTAGAGTAGCGAACTATTCAATTAAATTTATCTATGATAATGAAATGTTAATTGGCTCTTTATCCGGATAAGTCATAACTTATTTACGAGCAAAAAACAATGGCATAAAGTTGGAATTATTTACTTAACAAGCTCCATGCCTTTTTATTCATTCCAATCTATTCGCTCTACCATTAAAACAGCATGGTGTGGAATAATGTAATACTTTTTATCGTTGTAAAAAATTTCAATGGCAGAGTTTACCAGAAAAATAGCCATATCACCTACTTTAACCTGCAAAGGTATGTACTTAATCTGTTCTTGAGCTTCTTTCCATGGTTCGTCATTTTCTATAGGAAAGGGTATGGCATAACCCGGACCTACTTTTATTACATATCCTTTTTGAACTTTCTCTTTATCTTGCACAGTAGGGGGTAAATATAAACCTGAACTTGTTCTTTCTGGTGGTGAAATAGGATCAATTAAAATTTTATCGCCGATGAGATAGATATTTTCTAATGCCATTTTCTGTCATTTTAAAGTTCTCCTAAAAAGCCGCCTATTGTAAAATGAAATTGTCCTTTGCCATTACCAATACCCGGATTGCCGGGCACACTGTCAAAGCCCCAACCATAATCCAATCCTAATAATCCAAACATTGGCAGGAATAATCTTAAACCAATCCCTGCACTTCTTTTGACTGAAAAAGGATTAAAGTATTTGAAATTAGAAAAAGCATTGCCGGCTTCTGCAAATCCTAAAACAAATATAGTCGCTTGTGGATTTAAAGTAAGTGGGTAACGCAATTCCATTGTGTATCGGGTTACAATTGGAGATCCAAAGTTATCAGATAGTGAGTTATCAGGATAACCACGCAAAGCGATAATTTCTCGGGATACAAAATTTTGAAAACCACTGAGTCCACTTCCTCCTAAGAAAAATCTTTCAAAAGGAGAAAAGCCGATTTCTTTTCTGTAGTAAGCCAAAAATCCCCATCCCATTTTTAATCGCAATACTAAGTTTCGTGCTTCTTTGCCTTCCGCCGCCTTTTTATTAGTGATTTGTGTAAACCATTCTGCGGTGAATTTATATTTTTGATATTCAATAAATTTATATTTTTCTTGAGAGTTTAAATCAGAAAGATTTTTATTTTGAAAAACAAAATATGAGTAGGGTGGTGTCCATTGTCCGGTAAGAGAGATATTGGAACCGTTTTTAGGGAAGATAGGAGCGTCCACAGAATTTCTTGAAATGTTGAAAGAGAAATGAAAATCATTGGCATAGCCAGTATTAAGCCCCTGAAAAAGTGAATAGTTATTAAGATGATAATAATTGTAATTAAAAGAAGTGTAAATTTGAAAATAATCATCCGGCCATTTTAAACGTTTTCCAAAGCCAACAGAACTTCCGATAATATCCATAAATTGTGCGTTAGGGTTGTCTATTTTTTTACCGTCTACTTTAATTTTCTTTTTAACGCCTAAAGGAGCAAAGGATGTAAAGAATACTGTGCCGGTTAATGAATTAGGTCTTTTTCCACCCAGCCATGGTTCTGTGAAAGAGATATTATACGATTGATAAAAGGTGCCATTGGTTTGTGCCTGAATACTGAGGCGTTGACCGTCTCCACTGGGCAGGGGCGTCCAAGCGTCTTTCTTAAAAAGATTGCGGGCCGAAAAGTTATTAAATACTACTCCTAATGTTCCTAACACTCTTCCACCGCCCCAGCCGCCGGACAATTGCAATTGGTCGTTAGGTTTTTCTTCTAAAGTATATTCTAAATCTACGGTGCCTTCGGCTGGATTAGGGACAGGGTTTACGCCGAATTTTTCAGGGTCAAAGTATCCAAGTTGTGCTAATTCTCTTTGCGTACGAATAATGTCTGAGCGGCGAAATAATTGTCCTGGTCGTGTACGAATTTCCCGATAAATTACTTTATCGTTGGTTTTATCATTGCCTTTTACACTGACTTTATTAATGATGGCTTGTTTGCCTTCATAAATGTGAATGTCAAAATCTATGGTGTCATTGCGGATTTGACGCTCTTTGGGTTGAATCTGGAAAAATAAATACCCATCGTCCATGTATAAAGAAGAAATATCGTAGCCATTCGGATTCATGTAGAGCTTTTGATCTAATTTTTGTTGATTAAATATCTCTCCTTCTTTGATATTAAGTATAGTATCTAATTGTCCGCTTCTATATTTGGCATTGCCGTACCAATAAAATTTTCCAAAGTAATAACGATGTCCTTCTTCAATATGAATATCTATATTCACTTTGTATTTATCTACAAAATACACAGTATCTTTGATAATTCTCGCATCCCGATAACCTCGCGCATTATATTTTTCAATAATGTTAGGCAAATCTTTTTCCAGATTTTCTGCTAAATATTTCCCAGAATTAAAAGGATTCCACCAACGTTTCCGTTTAGTTTCTTTCATAGTGCGTCTCAATTTCCCAGTTGATAGTACTTTATTCCCATAAAAATTAATGTCCTGAATGCGAACTTTTTTCCCTTTATTAATTTTGATGTAAAGTATAGTGTGTGGTGTTTTGCTCAGTTTATCCGGCTCCTGTGTAATTTCAACCTCTGCAAAATAATAACCTTTGTTGATGTAATATTCTTTAATGGTATTCTTGACATTGCCTATTGTGTAATCGGTAATAATTTTTTCACGAATCAACCGTATTTTTTCCCGAATATCATCTGCTTCGTGCTTTTTGATTTTACCTATAAAAGTAAATTTTGAAAGGCGTGGTTTTTCTTGAACGACTATTCTTAAAAAAATATCGTTTTCTTTTATTTTGTCAATGTAAATTTTTACATCGTCAAACATCCCTTGTTTCATCAGATTTTTGATAACATCAGATGTTTTATCACCGGGAATTTGAATTACATCTCCAACAGATAAGCCCGTTAGATAACGTAACACGTTTTTGTCAGTAGTTTCTGCTCCTTCTATCTCAATGCCACCAATCGTATATTTTTTAGG
>CAZNVL010000019.1:12767-28182 GCA_964576565.1 uncultured Flavobacteriaceae bacterium
TTGAATTTGTTCACTGGTTTTTCCAAAACGTCGTTCTCTTTTTTGAAAATCTATAATGGCTTTGTAAAATTCTTCTTTTGTGAATTCCGGCCAATACAAAGGTGTAAAATAAAACTCTGCATAAGCGGCTTGCCATAATAAAAAATTACTGATTCTGTATTCTCCGCTCGTGCGAATAATGAGTTCAGGGTCAGGAAGAGAAGCTGTATTGAGATGTTCTTGAATCGTTTGTTCGTTTATTTCATCAATGGATAAAAAATTGTTTTTTACTTTTTCTGCAATTTTTTTGCAGGCCTGTGTAATTTCCCATTTAGAAGAATAACTTAATGCTAATGTCAGCATAAGTTGAGTATTATTTTTTGTTTTCTCAATAGAATCTTTTAGAGACAATTGACATTTCTTGGGTAAGGAGGAGATATTGCCAATAGCATTTAACCGGATATTGTTTTGCATCAATTCCGGCACTTCTTTTTCTATGGCAAACACTAAGAGTTCCATCAAGGCATCCACCTCATGTTTTGGCCTTTTCCAGTTTTCAATGCTGAAGGCGTAAAGGGTGAGGTATTTAACGCCGCATTCTATGCTGGCTTTTACGGTATTTCTTACAGATTCAATGCCGGCTTTGTGTCCTTCAATACGGTCTTTACCTTGTTTTTTAGCCCAGCGGCCATTCCCATCCATAATAATGGCGACGTGTATGGGTACTTTTTCTTTTTGAATTTGTTGTAACCAATTGCTCATTTGTTAAAATTAACCTGCAAATGTAAGTTTTATTTGGTCATTATTAAAATTTTCATTACTTTTGTAACCAAAATTACATTCGTTCGTATAACTAAAAAAATTACAATATGAAAGCAAAAATTTTACACTTTGGTTTTTTGATAATGAGCGGTTATTTAATTACTGCTCAATCTGTGTATAATTACAAAGGCAGCGGGGCTTTGAATGCTCTTACGAGTTGGACATTGAATCCGGGAGGTACGAATCCACCGGATTTTACAAGTCCCAATCAGATATTTGTTCTCACAAATGTTTCCAGCACTACACTGTCTGCAGCGGGCTGGACAGTGAGTGGAACAGGTTCAGAAATTCAAGTTGGAAATGGCAGCAGTTCTACTAATTTAGCCATTGCCAGTAATGCAACGCTTATGGTAAGCGGTGGGGCTAAGTTAAGAGTCAAAAATAATGGGACATTGAGTTTATATCAAACCAATTTAAACTATCTGCCAACATCTGCAGATGTGATATTAGACAATGGCTCTACAGTGAATTGGGCACAAAGTTCTTTAGTAAGTATCTGGCCATTGAATTATTGGAATTTAAAATTATCAACAGCTCAAAAGGCATTGGCTTCTTCTAAGAGTGCTACGGTACAAAATCAATATATTAGTAATAATCTAACTTTATTATTAAACAGTGGAAGCGGGCTTTTTATTCTTGGAGATGTTATAGGGAATCTTGCATTAAGAAGTAGTTACAGTACTTCCACTATTAGTATTGCCGGGAGTTCAACCAATAGCATAAATATCACTTTACCAGTGAATGACCAAATATTTGGATATTTTGAACTAAGCAGAAATTCATTAGTAAAGTGGAATAAATCAGGGGGTGCTTATGTGGCACTTTATAGAACATCGGTAAGCAGTGGCACGGTGGATTTGACGGGTTTAGTTAATCAAGTATTGTATATGTATGGTAATATTAACTTTGGGACAGGAACCAGTTGGCGTGGTAATAATTCGCTTGCTATGGATTTAAGGGGAACAGGAAGCATTACGGGCTCATTAACTTTTGAAACGGGCTATAATAATCTTTCTAGATTAGTATTAAATAAAGCACAAACATTAACTTTAGCGGCTCCATTAAATATCTATACTGAAGTGAATGTTAAAGCCGGAACATTGGCTTCTGGCGGCAACTTAACAATAAAATCCAGTGCTACAAAAAAAGCAAGAATTGCTCCCATTACAGGTGATATTACCGGAAACGTTACTGTGGAAACTTTTGCAGCAGGAGGTTCTACCGGGTGGACCAATCTGGCCGTAGCAGGAGTGAGTGGTCAAACAATGGCCAGTGGCTGGGGCGATGATTTTCCAATGACCTGCCCGAGTGGATGCCCCAATGGCTCAACAGCAGGAGGATCGCCTTTTACATCGGTTACCACCTATAACGAAACTAATAATACATATCCGGGGATTAGTACGGGCAGTGATGCGATAACTCCGGGTGTAGGATATTGGGTTTATCTTGGCAATGGTCAATATACGACTACAGATATTTTAATTGATGTAACAGGGCCTGTAGTAAAGAAAAATGCCGGAAGTTGGAATTTTACAAAAACAACAGGACAAGGCGAAGGATGGAATCTTGTTGGTAATCCGTATCCATCTCCCATCAGTTTTGCAAAGGCATTTGGGTCTTCTTATTCTACCGGCAAGATGGCGAATGAATTGAGAGTATGGAATCCGGATTTAAATAGTGGAAGTGGTGATTATGCATTATATAAAGTGGGAGTAGGTTCAACGCCGCCAGTAGCATCGGGTGGAGTGGATGATAATATTCCAACGGGTCAGGGATTTTATATTGTGGCTAATCAAAATTTTTCTGTAAATTGGACTGAAAATATGAAAACATCTACGGCAAGTAATAATCCTTTGTTGAGAATGTCTAATGGAAGTGAAACTATTTTAAGTTCTACTCCACAACAAAACAGATTGTTTTACCTCAATTTAACAGGTAATGGAGCTAATTCTTTTGCGGGAATACATTTCAATAACAATGCGACCATTGCGTATCATCCGGATTATGATGCAGAACAACGGGATCCGTATCCTGGGGCACCACAAGTTTTTGCAGTAGTTGGAAATAAAGAATTAAAAGTGAAAGGATTACCTTATCCAAATGGCAATTTATCCTTAGACATAAAAGTAAGAAGCGGAACTTCTGGTAATTATCAATTAGGATTGCAAGGTATAGAAAATATTCCGGCGGGCGCTTGTATTACTTTGTTTGACAAATTTACGAATACAAATCACAATCTTCTCTCTTCACCTTATAGTTTCAGTTTTTCAGACACGACCACGGTAGCACGATTTACTCTTAATATCACATTGAATAATTTGAATGGCTTGAACACCAATATTGTAAGTGTTCCACAATGTCATCAGGATAATACCGGAATAATTGAAGCCAATATGGGCAGTGGAAGTTATACCTTTGTGTGGAAAGATGTGAATAACCAAATTTTAAGGACAACCAGCGGAGTAAGTAAAGATAGTTTGAAAAATGCGATTGAAGGGTATTACTTTGTGGAAGTAACAGATGGTAATTGTTCAAACATTACAACGCCAATTCAATTGGTAGCCAATACGAGTGTTCCTGTTATTGATTTTACAAGTGTGGATACAATTGCAGCAGGTGCTCCAGTAGTATTTTCCAACAATTCTCAAAATTTGACAAGTTTTGAATGGGATTTTGGAGATGGTAATACGGCTACCACATTAAATGCCACTCATACCTATACTGCTGCCGGGAATTATTTAGTAGTATTGAGAGCTTACAATGCGTGTGGCGATACATTATCTACATTGAAAGAAATTATTGTGATGACCTCTACAGGTTTGAATCCACAAGGTGTGCCGGTATCTCCAGTATTGAATGTGAGCAGAGATGCACAGGGTTATTTTATCTGGGCTAACTATACAAAAGATACGAAAGTGAATATTTATGTAACAGATATATTAGGCAGAGAAATTATTAAGAAAACGATTACACTTGGAAACAATAAGAAGTTCTATTTACAAAACTTAGCTGAAAACAGCGTGGTGATTATTCGTGCGGAAGATGGATTGAATGTGATTAATCAAAAAGTATTTGTAGAAAAATAAGATTAGAAGAATTTCTTGCATTCGTTTAAAAACCAATCCGGTGCAAGGATTGGTTTTTTATTTTCTTTTTTGAGAAAAACAAGCGTAACATAGCCCGTGTTAAGCAACTCTCCTTTTGTATTAAAACATTCATGGTGGAAGGTAATTTTGAGTTTGGGCAATTCTTTAATGGTGGTGAGTAGTATAATTTCTTCGTCGTAAAAAGCGGGTTTTTTGTATTCAATATGATATTCAATAACGGGCATCAGAATGCCTTTTTCTTCCATTTCTTTGTAGGAAAGACCAAGTTTTCGCATGGCTTCTACTCTGCCTATTTCGTAGTATTCGGCGTAGCGGCCATAATACACAAAGCCCATTTGATCGGTTTCAGCATATCGCACTCTGATTTTAGTTTCGGCCGTAATCATAAAGTTTATTTTAAGTAAACATCTGTGGCGCCAAATCCGTATAATTTGTAGGGCGCATCTTCAATGGATTTTACTTCGTCTAAAGTTTTAAGATATTCTCGCACTTCGTATTTTAAGCGTCCGTTGCCAACGCCGTGAATGATAGTTACTTTACGAACATTTTGAGCAATGGCGTTGTGAATTTCTTTTTGAAAAACATCTAATTGTATTTGTAGTTTTTGGTGTGCAGAAAGTGTTCCTGGATTTTCAACTAATTCTTCAATGTGGAGGTCTAATATCATTTCATCTTGATGTTTGCGGACAGATTGATTTTTCTTTTGAGTAGAATAAAAAGTTTTTTCTTTGAGTTGTTGAATTTTATGTAAATCATCGTCCGAAAGGTGGATGCGGATGTTTTGAGAAGATTGAGAATGGGCGATTTCAGATGGGGAAGTATGGAAATGTTCTTTTAGCAGGATAATAAAAACTGGTTTTTCAAAGTCGGGATGCTGAATGAATTGAGAAGATGAGAGCGTTTTTTCATTAATTTTAATGGTTTCAAATACAGGGCTTTGAACAACAAATAAGTTTTCCTGATAAAAAAGAATTTGTATTTGAAGCGCATCGATTTCTTTTAAAAAGTTTACAGAATGTGTTTTAATTCTTTGTTTTTCAAAGGACTGAATGTTGCCGTGTGCTAAGCATTGATGGGTATTGTTTTTGCCAATGGAATAGGTGTAATAAAGCTTGTAATCGGAGAGATTGTAGAGATAAATGTAAAATTCAGAAGCATCGGCTACTTTGGTAGAATTGCTTTCAATAGCGAGATAAACTATTTTATTGTCGGTATGTGTTTCGTGTAATGTGGAAGCAGAAGGATTGAAGATAATGTTTTTATTATCTGGAATAAGTTCGCGAGCAGGGTAGGGGATTTCCATTCCATCGGGCAGTTGGACAATAACCGTATGAGCGTCTTTTATGGCTGTAATGATTCCACCGCCTTTTTCGTTCAGAAATTTTACTTTATCTCCAATTTTCCATTTTTTCATAGTGGCAAAATTACATTTTTTATGATGAGAGTGGAGTATTTAATACATTTGCCGAATGGGATTTAATGGCAAATTAATTGTTTTTTCAGGTCCATCTGGTTCAGGAAAAACAAGTATTGTAAAAAAATTACTGGAAAAATATCCTAATTTATTTGGTTTTTCTATATCGGCGACTACTCGCTTAAAAAGAGCAAATGAAGTAGATGGAAAAGATTATTATTTTATTTCAAAAGAAGAGTTTGAAAGGAAAGTACAAAATAATGAATTTATAGAATGGGAAGAGGTGTATGATGGATTATATTATGGTACCTTAAAGAGCGAGGTGGAGCGTTTGCATAAATTAAACAAGCATGTTTTATTTGATATAGATGTAGAGGGTGGTTTGAATATAAAAAAAATGTTTGGGGATAAAGTGCTGACTATTTTTGTCATGCCGCCGTCTTTGGAAGATTTGAAAAAAAGATTAGAATTGAGAAAATCTGAGAGTGAAGAAAGTTTAAAGAAGAGAATAGGTAAAGCCAATGCTGAAATTCAGAAATCCAAGCAGTTTGATGTGATAATTGAGAATGATAATTTAGAAAATGCCGTTCAGAAGGCAGAGAATATTATTGCTGAGTTTTTGAAAAATTGAAATGTGTGGAAATGAATTTTTTGTGAGTAGAGGTCAAAAAATTATTTTTGGAAAATCTGATTTAAATTAAGTATTTTTGTGCCAAAAAATATTAAAACTGAAAATTTAGTTGTATGAAACTTTTAATTGTATTAGCGGTTATCTTATTCATTCTTGCAGTTCATCAGTTATTAAAAGTAATAGAGTTTGCTCGTGAGTTGAGAAAAACAAAAGAATGGGAGCCCACGGATTCCGAAAATGATTTAATGGGTAAGTTGATGTTGTTATTTGGAATCGTTTTTCTTTCGTTGTTTTTTTATCAAATAAACAGATGGTATGATAAGTCGTTACCCCCTGCTGCATCTGAGCATGGTAAAGCTATTGATGAATTATTATTCTGGAATTTAATTTTGATTAGTTTTGTGTTTGTTGTTGTAAATGCTTTGTTATTTTATTTTGCATACAAGTATAGAGGTAATAAAAATAAAAAAGCCGTTTATTATGCTGATAATAGTAAATTAGAAATGCTCTGGACAGTGATACCGGCCTCTGCCTTGGCGTTTATCATTACTTTTGGATTGAAATATTGGAATGAAATTACGGCGCCATCAGAGGAGAAAAATCCAATTGTAGTGGAATTGTATGCGAAACAATTTGACTGGACAGCAAGATATCCCGGAAAAGATGGTAAATTAGGTAGTACAGATTTTAGACATATTGAAGGAAGTAATCCGGTAGGGTTAGATACCACAGATAAAAGTGGGTATGATGATTTGTTGGTCAAGAATGAGTTTCATATTCCCGTTGGAAAAGAAGTTGTGTTTTATTTTCGTTCAAGAGATGTTATTCACTCGGCATTTATGCCCCACTTTAGGGCTCAGATGAATTGTGTGCCGGGAATGGTAACGACATTTAAGTTTAAGCCCACTAAAACAACGAAAGAAATGCGTCAGGACCCGTATGTTCAAAATCTGATGAAACAAATCAATGAACAAAGGGCAAAAGAAGGCAAAGAACCTGTAGAGTTTGATTTTACGTTATTATGTAACAAAATATGTGGTGCTTCTCATTACAATATGCAAATGAAAATTGTAGTAGAAACCGAGCAGGAATTTAATGAATGGATTAGACAGCAAAAATCTTTTAAAACTTTGGCTACTAAATAAGAAAGTAACGAATGTTACAATTTTTATGCTAAAAACATAATTAAATTTGTACACAAAAAAATAATTATATGGAAACAATAGGTATAACAAACAGAGAACTTCACACTCATGAACATATAGATATTCATCGTTATGAAGAACATGAAGAAAGCTTTATTACCAAGTATGTATTTAGTCAGGATCACAAGATGATAGCGCGTCAGTATTTGATTACTGCTATGATAATGGCTGTGATAGCCATGATTATGTCGGTTGTATTTCGTTTACAATTGGCGTGGCCGGGGGAAAAATTTGCATTTATCAATTGGATAATGGGTGATAAATGGGGAAAGGATGGTATTTTGGATCCGAATGCGTATTTAGCACTTGTTACGATGCACGGTACGATTATGGTATTTTTCTTATTAACAGGTGGATTATCTGGTACATTTTCTAATTTGCTTATTCCATATCAAATTGGTGCACGTGATATGGCCTCACCGTTTATTAACATGTTATCTTATTGGTTTTTCTTTGTTTCTTCTTTATTGATGGTGGTTTCATTGTTTATTCCGGATGGTCCTGCTGCACCGGGTTGGACGATTTATCCACCGCTTTCTGCTTTGCCACAGGCAATGCCGGGTTCTGGATTGGGTATGGATTTATGGTTAGTGTCAATGGCTTTATTTATTGCATCGGCCCTGATGGGTGGTTTGAATTATATTATTACCATAATTAATTATAGAACGAAGGGTATGAAAATGACCCGTTTACCACTCACTATTTGGGCATTTTTGATTACAGCTATTATTGGATTACTTTCTTTTCCGGTATTGCTTTCATGTGCTTTATTATTGTTGTCTGATAGATTATTAGGTACCAGTTTTTATTTATCAGACATTTATATTGGTGGCAGACCCTTGGATTATAGCGGTGGAAGCCCCATTTTGTTTGAGCATTTATTTTGGTTTTTAGGTCACCCTGAAGTATATATTGTGTTATTACCTGCATTGGGTATTACTTCAGAAATTATTGCGAATGTTTCTCGTAAACCTATTTTTGGATATAGAGCAATGATTGGTTCTATGTTAGCCATTGCTTTTCTGTCTTTTATAGTATGGGGGCACCACATGTATGTAACAGGAATGAATCCATTTTTAGGGTCTGTATTTGTATTTACAACATTATTAATTGCTATTCCTTCTGCAGTAAAAGCATTTAACTACCTGACTACTTTATGGAAAGGAAACATTCAATATACACCCGCTGCATTGTTTTCTATTGGACTGGTTTCTTCATTTGTTACCGGTGGAGTTACTGGAATTATTTTAGCAGATAGTACTTTGGACATTACCGTACACGATACCTACTTTGTAGTTGGGCACTTCCATATTGTGATGGGTTTGTCTGCTATTTTTGGAATGTTTGCTGGGGTGTATCATTGGTTCCCAAAATTATATTTAAGAATGATGAATAAGAAATTAGGGTATATTCACTTTTGGTTAACTTTTATAAGTGCTTATGGTGTGTTTTTCCCCATACACTTTTTAGGATTGGCAGGGGTTCCAAGAAGGTATTACACCAATAGCGAATTTCCGATGTTCGATGCTTTGTATGATATAAATGTGGTGATTACAGTATTTGCAATTATTGCTGCATTAGCACAAGGTATTTTTATTTTCAACTTCTTTTATAGTATGTTTAGAGGACCGAAAGCACCACAAAATCCATGGAACGCGAATGGACTTGAGTGGACCAATCCTGTGGCGAATATTCATGGAAATTGGCCGGGAGAATTGCCAGTAGTGCACAGATGGGCTTATGATTATAGTAAACCAGGGTATGAAGAAGATTTTGTACCTCAAACAGTACCACTAAAAGAAGGCGAATTGGACGGTGGCGGCCATCACTAATAAAATGATTTTTTAAAAGTGTTCCTTTTTTAATAAAATGGAAAAACTTTTCAAAATAACTGCGATAGTATTTTTAGTTGTTGTTATTTTAGCAATTCCGCTCTTTAAGACATACATTACTATAAATTATTTTTTGAAACAAAAAGATATTGCGAATAAATTGTGTGTGAATAAATTTAAACCAGAATTACAATGTCACGGAAAGTGTTTTTTAAAATTAAATTTTAAGAAAATAAGTTTAGAAGAAAAAGATCAGAAAGAAAACTTTATAAATACGTTAAAAAACCTTATTGAAAGTGAGTATATTTCTAATTGTTATGAAGTTACAATTAATATTATTTTAAATTATAAAAAGCAATTAGTTTTAATTTCTAACAAATATTCTTTTCTATTTAGTTGTGTGTTATTTCATCCTCCAACATTCGTTTAATTGACAATTTTAGTTTTTTGTTATTTGTTAATTTAAAAAATTTTTTCTAACTTTGAAGGGTTTATTTTTTGTCTAAAACTCTTCAAAATATTAAAATTCATTAACCTTAAAAAAATTAAAAACCATGAAAACAAAATATTCAATTTTATTAATATCTTCCATTTCAATTTTATTAAGTTTGATTTCCTGTAAAAAAGATCCCAAAGAACCTAATGCTCCCAATGGTTCTACAACTGGTACAAGTACTGGAAAGTTGATTTTAACTTTTGAGGCAATGTTTGGTGACAGTGTATTAGTTTTTAATAATAAATGGTATGTTACTAATAATGGAGATTCTATCAAGATTTCTACGTTTAAGTACTACATTAGTAATATCGTGTTAACTAAAACGGATAACTCAATGTACACTGTTCCGGAGTCGTATATTTTAGTGAATCACAATGCATCTGGAAGTATGGCTACTTTTACCTTGAATAATATTCCGACTGGGCAATACAAGAGTATAAAAATGCTCATTGGTGTTGATTCAGCACGCAATGTATCGGGCGCACAAACCGGTGCGTTAGATCCGGCCAATGGTATGTTTTGGAGTTGGAGTACGGGATATATTATGTTGAAGTTGGAAGGTATTTCGCCGCAATCTGGAGCATCTACAAAGGACTTCAAGTTTCATATTGGCGGTTTTTCAGGTACTAATTCCGTATTGAAATGGATAACACCATCTTTTAATTCCGCTACTGCAAATGTTACTTCGTCAATGACACCTGAAATTCACTTTAAGACAGACATTAGTGAGATTTTTAAGACGCCTAACAACATTAATTTATCTGCTACTTATAATGTAGTGATGCCCGGTACGACCGCTAAAATTATAGCAGATAATTATGCGGATATGATTACTGTAGAACACATTCACAATTAATGAAAAAGGAATTGTATTGTTACATAATTGGGATTTTAATACTTCTTACCTCTTGTAAAGTGGATCCTGAAATAAAGCCCGCACTACCCACGGACGATATTCGTGTGGTAGTGCCCCCGGGCTGGCCCAAGCCACATTACAATTTTGAAAACAACCCGCTGACTAAAGAAGGATTTATTTTAGGTCGTGCGTTATTTTATGAAACAGTTTTGTCAAGAGATAATTCTGTATCTTGTGGTACATGTCATCAGCACTTTGTGGCTTTTGCAAATGCAGGGCATCCTTTAAGCCATGGAGTAGATGGGCAATTTGGTAATAGAAATGCGCCACCGTTGTTTAATTTGAATTGGCATCTGGCATTTATGTGGGACGGTGGTATCAATCACATTGAAGTTCAACCAATAGCACCTATTACAAATCCCGTAGAGATGGATGAACATCTGGATAATGTGGTATTAAAATTACAACAAAAAGAAATTTACAAAAAACTCTTCAAAGATGCTTTTGGTGATGAGACGATTAATTCTCAAAGAATGCTAAAAGCATTGGCTCAATTTATGGGTGCTATGTATAGTTACCAAAGCAAATATGATATGGTCAAATTAGGTAAGGCACAATTTTCTGCTTCGGAACAAAGGGGATACAATTTGTTTTTACAAAAATGTTCTTCATGCCATACAGAACCTTTGTTTTCGGACTTTTCATATCGTAATAATGGCTTACCTGTGAACCCGACCTTGCAAGATAGTGGTAGAATGCGTATTACCGGAGACCCAAACGATAGAAATAAATTCAAAGTACCTTCTTTAAGAAACATTGCTCTAACCTCACCTTATATGCACGATGGACGATTTGAAACATTACAGCAGGTTTTGGAGCATTACAACTCTGGTATTGTCCAAAGCCCTACTCTAGATCCGCTGCTGCAAAATGGAATACCGCTCACCGAGGATGAAAAGCGAGATATTATTAACTTTTTATACACACTCACGGACTATGAATTTTTATACGATAAAAAATTTGACGATCCTAATTAATAGAATTATTATAGGAGCATTTCTTTTATTTGCTTTTTCCTGCAAAAAGAATGAGTTAGGAGGTAAAGCAGTAGTAAAAGGGAATGTAAAGCACCACGGGAAAAGTATTGCCTACGCAAGGATATTTATTAAGTTTAATGCGAAAGATTTTCCGGGTAATGATACAACGCTTTATGATGCTAAAGTTTCTGCAGATGCAAATGCTTTCTATAGCATAAAATTTTACAAAGGCGATTATTACTTGTATGCAGTTGGGTTTGATTATTCGGTTCCTCCACCATACATTGTTTCTGGAGGCACACACGTGCATTTAAGGTATAATGAGGAAAAGAATTTAGATTTGTATGTTACAGAAGGTGATTAATTGAAAAAAATTATCTATTAATTTATACAAAGCATTAAAAGATTCATTCATTTGATTCTTAATCATTAAAAAATAGTAATTTTATGAAAACATATTGGTGTTTATTAGTATTGTTTTTGCAAGTTATTGATTTCAAAGGGTGTGAAATATGTGGTTGTTTTATGGGAATTTTACCTTACGACAATCAAAGTAGCGTGGCATTTTTTCATCGTTATAGAATATTTAATGGGTATTATGCACAACATCAAAAGGGTGAATTTTTCCCTTCTGGTGCATATAGAGTGATGCATGGTAATCATTCTTCAAATAATTTAGATACAGTTAAAAAGTACTTACCAACAGATTATGAATCTTATAAAATTTATGAATGTCGTTTGAAATGGTTTATTCATCAAAGAATTGAAATAAATGCACTTCTTCCATTTATGGAAACACGCATGAAAGAAGATACCTTTAAAATAAAACATTTTGGACTATCCGATCCAACATTTTTAGTAGGGTATCACTTAATAAAAAAAATTTATGAAGAAAAGTTTCAACATAGATTAATTCTATTAGCAGGAATTAAGTTGCCAAGTGGAAATTATTATGCTAAAGATGATTATGGAAATAGAATTCCTTTGTTACTGCAACCTGGAACAGGTAGTGTTGATTACTTGGTTGCTTATACATATACATTGGGCTATAAAAAGTTTGGATTAATGTCGAATTCAATGTACAAAATAAATGGAGAAAATTATTACCATGAAAAAATTTCAAACAGTATCACAATGAATTTTCTTTTGTTTTATAAAGTAAAGCTCAAAAATTGGATATTCATCCCTTCTATTCAAAATTATTACGAATATACAAAAGGCTTGTATATTCAAAACAATTATGTGAATGGCACTAAAATGAATGTATTATTATCGGGCATAGGAATAGACGTTAATTACAAGCAAATAATATTATCATTGGGGTGGCAATGGAAAATGTATGAAGAACAAAGTTCAACAGATGCTATGAAAAACAAAGGAAGATTAACTTTAGGGCTTACATATAATTTTAATCAAAAAAAATACTTAGTAAAAAAACAGAAAAACCAACGATAAAATTTAAATTCTTTTCTTCTATTTTCGGAGTGTTCTGTTTCTGTACAAGAAATTTTATTTTTGTATTTGTTCAAAATTTCTTTTTCGCCGCATTCCAATTGCGGTATCGTCTTATCTTTTGATAGGAAGCAGTTTTTATGAGAATTGCAGCGGCTTTTAAAGACAATAAACTTAATGTTGCGAAAGCATCATGGGAATAAGCATCTTATTCTTAATTGATTATATTTGCCCTAAAACTTTAATGTATAGTTTTTTAAAATATTTATTCTTATTTGTATTCCTCGTTAATGGAACAACTTTATTTCCTCAAACTTCTAAAAGTAATCTTGAAAAAAAGAAAAAAAAGTTAGAAAAGGAAATCGCCTTAATTAATAATTTACTCAAAGAAACTTCTGTCAACAAAAAACTATCCATCAGTCAGATAATTATTTTAAAACAGAAATTAGAAATGCGAGAAGAATTAATACAAACGATTCAAATGGAAATTCACAAAGTAAATCAGGATATACAACAAACCAATCAAAGCATTAACATGTTACAAGCCGAACTCTTTAAACTCAAAAAAGAATATGCTCAAATGCTCCGGCATGCTCAAAGGCAGCAAGTATCAAGGGGTATAGAAGATTTGATATTCATCTTTTCTGCTCAGGACTTTTATCAGGCCTATCAGCGATTTAAGTATATTCAGGAATATACACGATATAGAGAAAAACAAGCACAGCAAATTATAAGAAGTCAAAAGCAATTGCAAGAGCAGATAGATATACTTCAAAAACAACTCGAAGAAAAACAACAATTACTCAGTCAGGAAGAGCAAGAAAAACAAGTTTTAGCAAATGAAAAACAACAGGAAGAGCAAGAACTTCAACACATTCAGAAAAAAGAAAAAGAACTGAGAGCAGAGCTTGAAAAAAAGAAAAAGCAGGCACAAGAATTACAACTGGCTATTAAAAAATTAATTGAGGAAGAAATCAAACGGAAAAAAGAAGAGGCAGAAAAACTGGCTAAGATGAAAGCTGAGAAAGAAAAAGAAAAAAAACTTGCTAAAACCACTAAAGAAAAAGAAACAACAGAAAAAACGATGGTGCCGATACTTTCTAAAGAAGCAGAGCTGATTGGCAATAACTTTGAAATCAATAAAGGAAAACTTCCCTGGCCTGTTTCTACTGGTTTTATCTGTGCAAACTATGGCGAATATGAGCATCCAGCTATAAAAGGATTTGTAATGTTTAATAATGGAATTGAACTATGTTCTAATCAATCTGTAAAAGTTCAGTCCGTCTTTAATGGCGAAGTAACGGGAATAGCCCTTTCTCCAATGGGCGGTAAACTCGTTATTATTCGTCACGGCGAATACCTTACTGTATACTCTAACCTGCAGGATGTATATGTTAAACAAGGTGATAAGATAAATGCTAAACAAGTCATCGGCACTGTGATGCACAACGATGAAGAAAATAAATATTCTCTCAACTTTCAAATATGGAAAGGACAAAAAACGCTTGACCCCAAAGCATGGCTGATAAACTAATCCTCTCTTTTCTGAAACGAAAAGAATTGGCTACTAATCAGCAGTTTAAAAAACATACAACAGGAAGAAACAGATTGCAAATGAGTCGTAACGCATTTTTCAAAATTACTTCAAACTAGTTCTGAAATCTTCATCTTCTATTATAGAGAGATAACTTTTATAACGGGTATACGTTATTTGACCTTTGTCCAGTGCTTCTAATACTTTGCAATCGGGCTCGTTGATATGAAGACAATTATTAAACTTGCATTGGCCTAAATACTTTCTCATTTCCGGAAAATAATGACTGATTTCATATTTGTCCATATTCACTAGTCCAAATTCTTTAATCCCCGGTGTGTCTATGATAAATCCGCCAAAATCTAATGGAAACAATTCAGCATAAGTAGTAGTGTGTTTGCCCTTTAAGTGTTTGTAAGATACTTTGCCGACTTTTAGATTTAAGTTGGGCTGTATAGTGTTTATTAAAGAAGATTTTCCAACACCAGAATGTCCGGATAATAATGTAATTTTATTTTTTACGAGTTGTTTGATGGGCTCAATGGTTTCTGTTTTTTTTAAGGAAGTGAAATACACTGGATAACCAATGGATTGATAGATTCCTGCTAATTCATTCTGATAGTTCCAGGCATTTTCGTCGTCTTCAAGCAAATCAATTTTATTAAAAATTATTGCTGCTGGAATTCGGTATGCTTCGGCCGTTACTAAAAATCTATCCATAAACCCTGTGCTGGTGGCCGGTGCTACGATGCTGGCTATTATACAAGCCAGATCTATATTAGCTGCAATGATGTGCGTGAGTTTGCTTTGATTGGTGGCTTTGCGGATGATGTAATTTTTTCTTGGTAAAATATCATCAATTGCCCAGCCGTTTTCTGTGAAGAACATTTGGACATAATCACCTACTACCACAGGGTTGGTACTTTTGATGTTTTCAAGCCGCAATTTTCCACGCAAAAAAGCGTCTACTATTGTAAATGGTTGCGAATGTTGAAACCAATCCTTCAGGTTTTCAGTTTCTATCAAAGCAACTTTATAGCGATTACCAGT
>CAZNVL010000019.1:28282-30577 GCA_964576565.1 uncultured Flavobacteriaceae bacterium
CCAAGATTTAATCTAAAGATATTTTCCCGGATAATAGCATCTTTTTGTCCTTTTACAATGTATTGTGCAGAAATGTGTAAGGCAGAAAATGCTCTGTAAAGCCCCATAGGTAAACTTATGCCGGCAGAAAAATTGAATAATGGAACGGCTTTCCCTTGAAATTCCTGATAAGCGGTATTATAACCTATTCCGTATCTGTAAATAATTTTTTTCAAATAATTTCTGTTACTGGTAACAAATCGGTCGGGCTGAGCGTACCCACCCACATTTATTTCTATATTATTTTTTATTCTTCCATATTTGGAAGGGTTGATTAGATAAAACTTTTCCCAATCGGTATATTTCAGATCTATTCCAAGTCCCCATTTATTTGCAACTACATATGCCATCCCTAATCCATAAGTGGCGGGAAGGTGCAAATTACCAGCTTGATTTTCTGAATACAATAATGTATCCACAATGTATTTTTCACCGAAGTAGGTATAAGAAAAGTTGTACGCAATGTAATCGTTGATGGCTTTCAGGGAGGATGGGTTTGAAAAGGTGAGACCAATGTTTAACGTGCTGTTTTTTTGTTGATTAAGAAGCCAATAAGAATGTAAACCCAAATCAGCCGAGATGCCTTTTATTCTGTATCGTTGGTCGTTGACAAAGTTGTAATAAGTAGTGTTACTGGGATAGTTGACGGTGGCGATATTGGATAATTCACCGAATAAATAATAAGCATTGAGTCCTAATGATAGATTTTTAAAAAAACTTTTTAGCGGGCGTTGGATGCTATCTTGTTTTTTGAAAAAATTTTTGAATGCAAAACCGTAAGCAGCAAATACTTTATTTAAGCCGCCACTGCCTTCGTATACATAATTAATAGTGCCGATATTATCTGTAAGAACATTTTGATTGATTTGATAACCAACAAAAGAGTAAGGCATAAGCCCAAAGGAAAAACCAGAAAATTTTTTGATAGGAACGCCAATGACGAATGACTGAAAGTTAGTAGATTTTTGGTGTACTTTGTAATTTTGTTTATTGACTAGTTGGGTAGTATAGTAATAGGCAGAGGCCTCTATAGAAGTCAGACGCAATTGTGATAATGTAGCAGGGTTCGTGATATTGAGAAACAGAGGGGCTGTGGTGTCAATTGGTAAAGCAGTGCCCACATTGCTCATTCCTTTTTGGTGCGATAGTGCTGTTTCTTGAATATCTCCGATGCCATATCTTGAAAAAGGACTAAAGGTATTGAACTGCCCAAATAGTAATTGGGTAACTAATACACCACTAATGAGTACAGTGTTTTTGATATTCCAAGAGGGTATTAAGTCCATCTAAAATTAAATAAGGGCGTAAAAATACTTTTCTTTCTGATAGTTTTTCAAAAAAAGTGGCATCGCCCCCAGTGAGAATAATTTTAAGTTCTGGGTAAATTTTTTCGAAGTAAGTGATATAGTGATGGATTTCCGCAAGGCAACCGTTTACTATGCCGGAATGTAAGTTTTCATTGGTAGTTTTACCTAAAATTGGAAAGGGAGGATTTTCCGGATGCAGCAAAGGCAATTGCCCTGTATAGTAATGGAGGGCTTTGTAGCGCATCAAAAGTCCGGGAGAAATAGCGCCGCCGAGAAAAGTTTTATTATGAATTAAATTGTATTTGATGCAAGTGCCAGCGTCAATAATTAAGATAGAGGCGTTATTAAACTCAGCGATGCCGCCGGCTGCTGCGGCTATTCGGTCACTGCCAAGTGTGTGTGGGGTAAGATAATCAATGGTAAAGGGTAATTGGAGCTTGGGTAACTGGAGTATAAACAACTGGGCATGTTGAGGGATATTATTTTGGAGATAAGAAAGCAGTTCTTTTTGAGCAACGTTGCTGATGATGATATTGGTGATGGTATTTAATTTTTCTGAAAACTCTTGATCTTGTTGGAGTTCTTGAAATGAGTTGAAAATAAAAAGTTGTTTTAGAGAGTGGTATTCATAAAGAGCGGCTTTAATGCGTGTGTTACCTATATCAACAGCTAAATTCACTGAATGGAATTAAAAAAATAATACAGGAAATAGTTTTAATCAACTAAAAATAAAAGGAGTGGCACGAGAGGGAGTCGAACCCCCGACACAAGGATTTTCAGTCCTCTGCTCTACCACCTGAGCTATCGTGCCTTCAATGTACTTTTATCAGGGTTGCAAATATAGGTAAGAATGTTTGAATATTCAAAATTTAAAATGGAGTATTTTTTCAGTTAATTTGCCGTGATGGGTAAAAAAAGCGGTTTATATAGTTTATTTTTTGTTTTGTTC
>CAZNVL010000020.1:0-11457 GCA_964576565.1 uncultured Flavobacteriaceae bacterium
CACAAGTCCTTTCAGGATTATCTTACAAAGATTATTTTATGGAAGGCAACCAACTCATGCTTGAAAACAATTTTTCACTTGCCTTGCAAAACTACCTTCACGCCTTGGAATTAGAACCCTACAATGCTAACATTAATTACTTAGTCGGTAAAGCATATCTTTCTTCAGCCACTGAAAAAAGCAAAGCCGAAGAATATCTGGCCAAAGCCATCAACAAAATCAAAAAAAATTACATCCCTGATGACCCATCCGAAAAATCTGCACCTGTACTAGCATTGTATTACTACGCCCAAGCCCTGCACATCAACTACAAATTTGATGAAGCCATTCAATATTACGATCGTTTTTTACAAGCACTCGGCAAGGCCGCCAAATCCTGGGAAAAAGAAGTCAACTTCAGAAAAAATCAATCCAATTATGCCAAAACAATGGTAGAACATCCTATCAATATCAAAATCACCAATCTGGGCGATAGCGTCAACAGCGAATATCCCGAATACGGCGCCGTGCTCTCGGCCGACGAACAAATGTTGATTTATACAACCCGCAGACCGGGCGGCATTTGCGGCGATAGAACAGTTGATGGTGGTTTTTATGAAGACATTGTTGTTTCCTTTAAAATAGATGATAAAACATGGTCAAAGCCCAAGCCACTCAGTGAATATGTCAATACCTGCGGACACGAAGCATCTATCAACCTCAGCCCGGATGGACAAATTTTAATTCTGTATAAAGACGATGAAGGTGGTAATATCTACTATTCTCAATGGGACGGAAAAAACTGGTCCTCTCCTCAATCCTTTGGCTCCGATGTAAACACGCCACATTGGGAAACACACGCCTGCCTATCACCTGATGGAAATACACTTTACTTTGTTTCAGATCGTCCGGGCGGAGTGGGCGGACGAGACATCTACAGAGTTGTAAAACTCCCTAATGGCAAATGGAGTAAAGCCGTTAACTTAGGGTATCCCATCAACACACCTTACGATGAAGACGGGGTATTTATGCACCCAGACGGCAAAACCTTATTCTTCTCATCCAATGGGCATACCAGTATGGGCGGATTTGATATTTTCTTTTCCGTTCGGGACGAAGAAGGAAAATTCTCTGAGCCCATCAATCTCGGTTATCCTATCAACACCCCAGACGACGATCTTTTTTATGTAACCTCACCCGATGGGAAACGGGCTTATTACGCTTCTGTAAAAGAAGGTGGCTATGGTGATAAAGATATTTATATGATTACAATCCCCGAGAGTGCCGAAAAACCTGTTGTTATCTACAAAGGAAAAATTGTTGCTGCCTTTGGTGAAGCATTACCAGACGATATTACAATCATCCTCACTGATAAAGAAAGCGGTGAAACCGTTGGCATATATAGACCACAAAAGAATGGTAATTTCGTTTTTACATTAAGACCCGGCGCTAATTACAGAGTTTCCTATCAATCCAATGGAGAAGAATTTTTCAGCGATGAAATTTATGCCGACAAATCAGAATCCTATCAAGAAATACAAAAAGAACTTCAACTAGAACCTGTGAAAGTGCTCGGAAAAATCACTGTAAAAGAAAAATCAATCATACTGAATGTATCCTGCTTCAATGATACAAAAGATAAAAAGCCATTAAAAGATGCTATAATATATGTCATTGAAGACACAAAATCTAAAAATTATGGAGTATATAAAACAGACGAAAACGGAAACATCAACAACGTTTTTCTCTCAGCCAACAAAACCTATACGCTGATTTTTGAATACGAACATAAATCTGTTGAAGAAAGGACCATACAAACCCCTCAAACACAATTAGGCGAAGCAATAACTGAACTTTTCTTCTTGAACAAAGAAGGTTCCTCCTCCGGTAAAAAATATCTTTCTGTAAAAATTATCAACACAAAAAATAAAAAACCAATACCAGATGCTTCTGTTGTAATTAAATCAGATAATGGCAATCAAATCGAACAAATCACAGACAACAAAGGAAACATTGATAAAATAGAACTTCTAGCAGGATTGAATTATACCATTACCCCCTATAAAAATGGATATTATGGAGAACCTCTTATTATTAATACCTCTGATCTTCCAGAAGGATTGACCATGAAAACACTATCTATAAAAATGGAAGGCAAAGCAAAAGAAGATATAACACGATACGAAGTATATTTCAAGTATAAAGAATATACCATTGACACCAATGCTGTAAGATGGAAAAACTTTATAAACAATATCATTACAAAATCGCAAACAGAAAAAGTAAAAATTTTTATTACCGCTAGTGCTTCTAAAGTACCCGCTTCTATGACCAATATCGTACTTTCAAAAATGCGTGGCGAGTTTTTAAAAGACCAAATAGTAAAATACCTAATAACCCACAATGGAAATAAAGAAAACATCCATTTTAAAATCAATGCCATTGTATCAGGTCCCGAATACAATAAAAAAACAGCACCAAAAGTTTATGAAAAATACCAATACGTAAAAGCCATCGCAGAATAACCGATAAAAATACAGATTCTAATCTATATTCAACTTTAAACCATCATACGCTAAAAATACATTAGTAGGTAATTCGTCCTGCACCTCTTCGTATTTTCCTAATTGATGCGAAATATGAGTTAAATACGCTCTTCTTGGTTTTACCTCATCAATAATTTGCAATGCCTCCTCCAATGTAAAATGCGAAACATGTTTTTCCCTTCTCAATGCATTAATTATCAACACATCCAGTCCCTTAAGTTTTTGCTTTTCTTCCTCACCAATATAATTAGCATCTGTCACGTATGCTACTTTCTTATTAAATATAAAACCTAAAACAGCTAACTTAAAATGCAACAACTCAACCGGCTGAATGTGAATATCACTAATGTAAAAAGCATTATTGTCAATCAAATGCACTTCAATTTCAGGAATACCAGGATATTTTTCATCATCAAAAACATAATAAAACTCTCGTTCCAATGCTCTTAACACTCTATTTGTGGCATACACGGGCATCTTTTTTTTCAAAATAAAATTATACGCTCTCACATCATCCAAGCCAGCAATATGATCTTTGTGTTCGTGAGTAAATAAAATAGCATCCAATTTTTTTACCTGCTCTCTCAACATCTGTTGTCTGAAATCAGGCCCGGTATCTACTACAATTGACGTGTTTTTATCCCTAACAAGAATAGAACTTCTCAAACGTTTATCTCTTTGATCCATAGACAAACATACTTCACATTCACAGCCAATCAACGGCACCCCTTGCGATGTCCCGGTCCCTAAAAATATTATTTCCAACATCCAACAGAATTTTTAATCATTAGTATTCTTATCATTCATTGTAAAAAAATTCATTTTTGTTTTAATACTCTCTCTCTTTTTCGTTTACCAATATATTCCTCAATTGCTCTCTTACTGGTATACCATTCTCTGCCTTCTTTATAAGCATCTATTTTTCCACTCCTTGCAAGCAAACTCACATATTCAGCATTGTAAGGCACGTCCGGTTCACTAACAATCTCTGAAATTGGTTCGTATGTATCATAACCCGGCGTTGAATTTAAATAAATATCCAATGAACGTTCTACTGCCTGCAAAATCAATTGAAAAAACTTTTTGTAATTACCATTATTGGCTAAATCCAAAGCAGTGTAATACTTTTTCCTATCTTGCTTTAATATAATAGCCGGCGGATATCCAGCACTCATCAATATCAAATTCATAACCAATCTCGCCACACGCCCATTCCCATCAAAAAAAGGATGAATCCATACAAAACGATGATGAAACAAAGCCGCCAAATAAACAACCTGCAAATTATCCGGATTATTGCTAATGTAGTTAATCATTTCATCCATATAAGCATCTACTTTTGCGGCGGATGGCGGAATAAAATTAGCACCATTAATTCTAACGGCTGCGTTACGATAACGTCCTGCAATCAATTCATCCACCTTTTTCATAACAATAGAATGTACATCCAGAATATCTTTCGCATTTAATCGATAATCTGGTTTTACCAAAGTTTCAATAAATTGTATGGCCTCCTGATGTCCTATCACTTCCAAATGTTCTTTCAAAGTTTTCCCGCCAATTGTAATGCCCTCTTCCAAAACTAATCGCGTTTCATTCAAACTCAAAGTATTCCCTTCAATAGCATTAGAATGATGATTCCACTCTAAGTACAATCCTTCTCTAACTCTGTTCAACACAGCAGGCGACAATGGTCTTTTACTGTCCAATAGTTCTTTTTTATTCTGGACCCTTTCTAATAATTCTCTCAATTCTTGAATGGTTTCTTTACCGATATAAAACCATTTATTCAACATAATTTTCTTTTGGCCACAAATTTACTAATAATATCGTTTATTTTAAAATTTTTATTTTCCGATATTAAAATTTTAACAAAAATTAAAATGCCCTGAATAAACTTCAGGGCATTAGCATTCTCTCCTCTTAAAATCCAATCTTTAAACAGTCGCAAGATATTCTGCAGTGCCTTCGTGAGTGGGTTTCATTGCTTTCTTCCCTTCTGTCCAATTGGCAGGACAAACTTCGCCGTATTTTTCAACAAATTGTAAGGCCTCTAATGTTCTCAATGTCTCATCAATGTTTCTACCTATTGGTAAATCATTAATTAATAAGTGTCTTACAATTCCATTCTTGTCAATCAAATACGTAGCCCGATAGGCAATCATTTCGGAAGTGGCCACAAAATTATCCTGTTCATCAATGTAATACTCTCCGTTTAAGCAACCAAAATTGGCTGCAATCGTTTTGTTAGTATCTGCTACAATAGGGTAAGTAATACCCTTAATACCACCTTGTTTTTTATCCATTTGTAGCCAGCCCCAGTGGCTTTGTTCAGTATCGGTGCTACAAGCCACCACTTCGCAATCTCTCTTTTTGAATTCCTCTAATTTTTCCTGAAATGCCCATAATTCAGTAGGACATACAAATGTAAAATCTTTTGGATAAAAGAAAAATACTACATACTTTTTACCAAGATACTGCTCCAATGAAAAATCATTGACAATGTCTTTACCATTAATAACAGCGGCTGCTTTGAATGATGGTGCTTTTTTTCCAATAAGTGTTGTCATAGTTTTAATTTTTTATGCCGCAAATTTACTTCAAATATTAATAACAAATTTTGAAATTCTATTTATAATAATATAAATTTAATTTATGATTTACTTTAATCTCTACATCATTCTCTTTTTAATTTTTGTTAAGTTGGTTAATAATCACCCGAATTTGGAATTAAATTTGTAACGCATTCTATAAAAATAACGCTTATGAAAAAAATAGCATCTTACCTTTTATCAGGCATAATTGGTGGATTTACTTTTTGGGGAATAAATTATTTTTTCACTCATCCAACTCATAGCTCTTTCAATAACTCTCCTTCTTCTCAAAATATAATGCATTCTGTCAACTATTCTACTAATAATGTCCATTTACTCAACAACGACTTTTCTGCTACCGTAGAAAAAAGTATTAATACCGTTGTACACATTCGTACTATCACAGAAAAAACTAATCTCATTTATGATCCTTTTCAAAGTTGGTTTTTTGGATCTCAGCCACACATTCAACCCTATATACAACAAGGTAGTGGCTCCGGTGTTATTATTTCAGATAATGGCTATATCGTTACCAATAATCACGTTATTAAAGATGCTGACAAAATCGAAGTTACTCTGAATGACAAAAGAACATATACAGCTCAATTAATTGGAACAGACCCCTCTACCGATTTAGCGGTTCTTAAAATAGATGAAAAAAATTTACCTTTTATCATTTTTGGTAATAGTGATGAAATTAAGGTTGGAGAATGGGTACTGGCTGTTGGAAATCCTTTTAACCTTTATTCTACTGTAACAGCAGGAATTATTAGCGCTAAAGGCAGAAACATTCATGTTATCGAAAACAACCCAGAAAACAACAACTTCCCAATAGAGTCCTTTATTCAAACCGATGCGGCTGTAAATCCCGGAAATAGTGGCGGCGCACTTGTCAATATCAATGGTGAACTTATTGGAATAAACACAGCCATTGCTTCCAACAATGGGGCTTATCAGGGCTACGCTTTTGCTATTCCTGTCAATGTTGTAAAAAAAGTAGTGTCAGATATTATTGAATACGGCACTGTTCAAAGGGCTTATCTGGGCGTTTCCATCACCGATATTGATGCAAACTTTGCAAAAGAGAAAAAACTGGAAACACTCAATGGAATTTATGTACACGATGTATTGCCCGGTGGTGCAGCAGACGATGCCGGTATTCAGCCCGGAGATATAATTACAAAAATTAATGACATACAAGTTAATAAAGTTTCAGAATTTCAGGAACAACTCAGTAAATACAGACCCGGAGATAAAATTAAAATCACCGTTTTAAGAAAAAATAAACCAATGTCCTTAGACATTATTTTGAAAAACAGAAATAATCAAACCTCTTTAATCAAAAAAAATCTATCCCCTTCCATTTCCTTATCCAAATTAGGCGGCTCTTTTGAAGACATTACCTTTGATGAAGCCAAAAAATTAGGAATAGAAGGTGGCGTAAAAATTGTAAACCTTGAAACAGGAAAATTAATGTCTGTTGGCGTTCGGAAAAATTTTATCGTTACTTCTATTAATAGAAAAAAAGTAAAATCAGTAAACGAACTAAAAGAAATTCTTGAAAACGAAAATAATAATGTTATCCTTTTGGAAGGCGTATACCCCAATGGCATTCGAGCTTACTACGGCTTTAACCTCTAACTTTTTATACAATCAATAAAGGCACTTTTAGTTGATGTCTTACTTCTTCAATAGTAGTGCCTAATAAAAAATCCTTAAACGTATGATGACCGTGTGCCCCCATTATAAGTAATTCCGCGTTTTCTGCTTTTACAATTTTAGGTATTTCTGTTTTAGCACTTCCAAATCCTATAACATAGTTACATTTGAGTCCCTTCTCTTCTATGACTTTGCAATACTGTTCAATAAACTTTTTGTCTGAAATCAACTCCGCTGTATCGTCCTGATGTTGATATACAATAGAACCAATGTTATCCACCACATGAATTAATAAAATCTGTGCATCCTTCCCTGCCATTTGTACAGCATAATTAATGGCCTTATTGTCGGAATCAGAAAAATCAACACTTACCGCAATTTTTGAAAAATACAATTTCTTCGTATGTATCAATATTCTCGGCATTTTTCCGTGGATAGATGTGATCTCCTGTCTGCTGGAATACAGCAATGGAACTATAATGATATAGAATAATAAAACGAGACAAATCACTATAACAGGAATCACTAACAAACCCAACAACAAAGGATTAGAAGAACGTAATAAAAAATCCGACCCCTCATTAAAAACCATTTTAAAATTTAGAATCAAAATAATACTTACAGCCAACCACGACAATATCTTTTGCCAATTTGGTATAACAAAATCACCCATTAACTTTTTATTGCTTACAAAGTGAATGAGCGGGATAATAGCAAAACCTAACTGCAAACTCAACACTACCTGACTAAATATTAACAGATTAGAAACTTTTTCCTCTCCCCAAAAAATCACCGTTAAACCAGCCGGTAAAATCGCCAACAATCGTGTAATAATCCTCCGCACCACAGGATTTAATCGCAAATTCAAATACCCCTCCATAATTATCTGACCTGCTAAAGTACCCGTAATGGTTGAACTTTGTCCGGCTGCAATTAACGCTACCGCAAACAATACAGGCGCTAATTTATTTCCCAAAATATCTTCTAACAACCGATACGCTTGTTGAATCTCCTCTACATTATAGATATTATTTCTAAAAAACACAGAAGCTGCCAGAATTAAAATAGACGCATTAACAAGAAAAGCAATATTCAAAGCCAATACACTATCGATTAAATTAAATCTTAAAGCCGACATAATACCCCTCTTATCTCTCTGTATCTTTCTGGTTTGCACCAATGAACTGTGTAAATAGAGATTATGCGGCATCACCGTTGCACCAATAATTCCAATCGCAATATATAATGCATCTTTATTTACAATGTGTGGAACAAATCCTCTACTAATTTGTACCGCATCGGGCTTGATAATCCCTATTTCCAATAAAAAACAAATCCCGATAATACCCACTAAGGATAAAATAAACACTTCTAACTTCCTTACCCCACGATTCATCAAAAACAATAAAATAAAACTATCCAACACTGTAATTATAATAGCAGTTAATAAAGAAATAGATGGGAATAATAAATGAATACCAATAGCCATTCCTATCACCTCTGCTAAATCAGTAGCAATAATGGCTATTTCTGCCAGTAAGTACAATAAAAAATTAGGCACTTTCGGAAAAAATACTCTATTCGCTTGTGCTAAATCCAAACCCGTTACAACACCTAATCGCGCACTATGACTTTGCAATAAAATGGCAATTAAATTACTCATCAACAACACCCATAATAGTGAATATCCAAAACTACTTCCACCCGCAATATCAGTAGCCCAATTCCCCGGATCCATATACCCTACGCTAATTAAAAAAGCAGGACCCGCAAATGCCAAAAACTTTCGTATAGGATGCTTATACTCTGTTGAAACAGTAGCATTAATTTCTTCAAGAGTTTTTAAACTTCGTTTTTCAGCCATACATAGAAGATGCGACAAAATTACATAAAATTAAACTAATCTAAAATATTTTTTAGATTTATCTAAAAATAAAGTTAGCAAACTTAAAAAATTATTAGATATTAACGGGCACTCTATTTTCCAGAGATCTACTTAATGTCAGCTCATCCGTATAATTTAAATCTTCTCCTACAGAAATACCTTTCGCCAAAGTAGTAATTTTTATATCTCCAACTAAGCGAATTTTTTTTGTCAGATAAAAACTTGTGGATTCTCCATCTGGCGTGGCATTCAAAGCCAAAATAACCTCCTCTACCGGATGTTCTTTCAAACGAAGCAGCAAACTTTCTATATTCAATTGCGATGGTCCTATTCCATTGATAGGCGAAATCAAGCCACCTAAAACGTGATACACCCCATCAAAACTATTCGTACTTTCAATGGCTAATACATCCGGATAATCCTCCACCACACAAATAATCTGATGATTACGCATAGTATTACTACATATTGAACACACCTCCGTTTCACTCATCGTATTACAAATCCTGCATTTTTTAAGTTTTTGTTTCGCATCTATTAAACACTGAGCTAATTGAAAGGCATACAGTTCATCTTTCCGAATAATTTCAAGTACCAACCGCATGGCTGTTTTTTTACCAATCCCCGACAATTCAGAAAAATAATTTACTAAGTTATCAATGACTCCTTCCGACATAATTCGCCACAAATTTACAGAAATCTATTTATTCACTCTTTATACTTAACAAACTAAAAAAATCACTATGTTTGCTCAAAAAAAAATGAAAATCATTATTACGGGCGGTGCTGGTTTTATAGGCACTCATGTGGTTAAACTCTTTGTAAAAAAATATCCAAATTATACCATTTACAACTTAGATGCCCTTACTTATGCCGGTAATCTTGAAAATCTTAAAGATATTGAACACTATCCCAATTATCATTTTATCAAAGCAGATATTACAGATGAACAACAAATAAACAATCTGTTTCAAGACCTTCAACCCAATGCAGTTATTCATCTCGCTGCCGAAAGTCATGTAGACCGAAGTATTATGAACCCCAATCAATTTGTCATTACAAACGTCTTAGGCACTATTCATCTATTAAATGCTGCCAGAAAATTAAAAGATTTTCAAGTGTTTTATCACATAAGCACCGATGAAGTATATGGCTCTCTTGGCGAAACAGGATATTTCAAAGAAACCACACCTTATGATCCTCGTAGCCCTTACAGCGCTTCCAAAGCATCTTCTGACCACTTTGTAAGAGCATATTATCATACCTACCATTTACCAGTAAAAATCTCCAACTGCTCTAATAATTATGGGCCTTATCAATTCCCTGAAAAACTAATACCTTTGTGTATTAATAATATTCTGAATGAAAAACCTCTTCCCATCTATGGAAAAGGCGAAAATGTAAGAGATTGGCTATTTGTAGAAGATCACGCCAAAGCCATTGATGTAATCTTTCACAAAGGAAAAATCGGTGAAACCTATAACATTGGCGGCAATAGCGAAAAGAAAAACATTGAAGTGGTACAAACACTGTGTAAGATTATGAACAAAAAGATGAACAAACCGGATGGTTATTATGAAAAACTCATCACCTTTGTAAAAGACAGAGCTGGTCATGATTTGCGCTATGCAATTGATTTTACAAAATTAAAAACAGAACTCCACTGGTCGCCTTCTGTATCTTTTGAAGAAGGTATAGAACGAACTATTGATTGGTATTTAAACAATTCTGATTGGCTGAAAAATGTTACTTCCGGAAATTATCAAAAATACTACGAAGAACAATACATCAAAAGGTAATACTATTAGATAATTCTTGATAATACTTTATGGACATTTCAAAATATACTTATCTGATTACCGGTGGTGCCGGTTTTATTGGTTCACACATTGCGGAATATTTAATTAATCAAAATAGTAAAATAATAATTATTGACAACCTATCCACTGGTTCTACTGACAACATAAAACATCTTAAACATCTTGAATTTATTCAAGGCGACATAAACGATCTGAACACTTTAAACCATATCTTACCTAAAGTAGATTTTATTTTTCATCTGGCTGCACTCGGCTCTGTCAATAGAAGTATTGAAAACCCGATCCACACGCATTTAGCCAATTCTACCGGTTTTTTGAACATCTTACAATCGGCAAAGGAACACCACATCAAAGGCATTATTTACGCTTCCTCCTCTTCTGTTTACGGCGATGATACACATCTTCCAAAAGTAGAAGATAAAACAGGAAAACCACTTTCTCCTTATGCTGTTACTAAAATTACCAATGAATTATACGCACAGGTTTTCTGGAAATTATTTCAATTGCCCGTTATTGGATTAAGATATTTTAATGTGTTTGGTCCTCGTCAAAATCCTAATGGACCTTATGCTGCCGCCATTCCAATTTTTATTCAAAAAATGTTGAATAACGAACCCGTGTACATTCACGGATCCGGTCAGCAAAAAAGAGATTTTACTTATATTGAAAATGTAGTAAATGCCAATATCAAAGCATTAGAAGCCATACTTCAGAAAAAGCAAGAAACTTTCGGCAAAGTATTTAACATCGGTTGTCAGCAAAATATCAGCATCCATGAAGTGTTTCAAATTTTATCTGATAAATTAAATTACAGACAAAAACCCATATACACCGAACCAAGAAAAGGTGACATCTTTGAATCCTTGGCTGATATTTCCAAAGCAAAAAAATTATTAAACTATCACCCAAAAATTTTCTTTGAAGAAGGAATTGATAAAACTTTGCAATACTACTTAAAGAATTTTTCAACAATT
>CAZNVL010000020.1:11557-29644 GCA_964576565.1 uncultured Flavobacteriaceae bacterium
TCAAAACTAATAAACTATGTACGGCGCATTTCAAAATCATCTTCAAAAACAATTAAAAGAAATTGAAGAAAGCGGACTCTTCAAAAGAGAACGAATTATTGCTTCTGAACAAGGGGCAGTCGTAAAATTAGCCGATGGTAAAGAAGTCATTATTTTTTGTGCCAATAATTATCTTGGATTGTCTTCTCATCCAAAAGTCAAAGAAGCCGCTAAAAAAACACTTGAAACCCGTGGCTACGGAATGAGCAGTGTTCGTTTTATCTGCGGCACACAAGATATTCACAAAGAATTAGAAAGAAAAATTGCAGAATTTCTTGGAACTGAAGACACTATTCTCTATGCTGCTTGCTTTGATGCGAACGGCGGGGTATTTGAGCCCCTCTTTACGGAAGAAGACGCCATTATATCGGACGAATTAAATCATGCTTCTATCATTGATGGTGTAAGGTTATGCAAGGCACAACGTTATCGCTATAAAAACTGCGACATGAATGATTTGGAAGAACAATTGAAAAAAGCACAAGCACAACGTTTTCGTATTATTGTAACCGACGGCGTGTTCAGTATGGATGGCTATGTAGCCCCATTGGATAAAATCTGCGACTTGGCTGAAAAATACAATGCATTAGTAATGGTAGATGAAAGCCACGCCACCGGATTTATCGGAAAAACAGGGCGGGGCACGATTGAATTAAAAAATGTAATGGGACGTGTGGACATCATCACAGGGACATTAGGCAAAGCATTAGGCGGCGCTATGGGCGGCTTTACCACCGGAAAAAAAGAAATCATTGAAATGCTTCGGCAACGTTCCAGACCTTATTTATTCAGCAACTCGCTGGCACCACATATTGTTGGGGCTTCCATTGCCGTGTTTGATTTGTTAAGCCAAACAACAGAATTAAGAGACAAATTAGAATGGAATATCCATTATTTCAAGAAGGGCATTAAATCGATTGGTTTAGAAATTAAAGATGGAGAAAGTGCCATTGTACCTGTAATGCTTTATGATGCTAAGTTATCTCAAGTTTTTGCGGATAAATTATTAGAAGAAGGCATTTATGTGATTGGTTTCTTTTATCCAGTAGTTCCAAAAGGTCAGGCCAGAATCAGAGTACAACTTTCTGCGGCTCACGAAAAAGAACATTTGGATAAAGCCATTGCCGCTTTTGAAAAAGTCGGGAAAGAATTAGGTGTGATTAAATAATGCCTAAACATTTATTGAGTTTCATCTTTTTGACAATACTTACTGAATTTTATTTGTATTACACTATCAAAAATCAGTAGCGATAGAAAAGTAATTGATATTCGGTAAGACCTTCCAATCGTCTATTCCCCAACCAAAGTCCAATCGCATAAAATAACCAAATAGTTTTCCACGAAAACCAAAACCAAAAGCTCCTACCAGCGGATTTTTATAATTATAAACAGTGATGATAAACGGATTAAAGTTGTAGACATTTTTATTAATCGTATTTTCTTCACTGGTAGGATTCCAGCCATACCAGGCGGCGCCAACATCCGTAAAAAGAATGCCCTGAAAAGTTCGCCAAAACTCCGACCGAATATCTCTGAATATATAGCGAATAAACGGTGAACGCAATTCACTATTTAATACTACAAAATTATTTCCATTCCGAATATTTTGTTGGAATCCTCTCATGTTAGTGGCTAATGTTTGAAATTGATATTCATTGGAATGTACGATATTTATGCTGTTATCAAATCTTGGTGTAAACCAATTATCTACCCCACCCAGATAATAAATCAGTTTATCTGTACCTAAAGAGCCACCATAAGCAAGACGATTACACCAATACAAATACTTGTGTATTCGCCAATAATTGCGAATATCAAAGCCATAAGTAATGAGATTGTGAGTAGTATTTTCTATCTTTTGCATATATTCTACCCACGCTTTTCCTCTCCACCCTTCGTATAAATTAATACCTCTGTAACGACTGTCATCGTACACCAGTTCTATTTTTCCTCCGGCATATCTGTCGGTCTGATTAGGTTGAGGCAATGCATCGTTGCTTACAGATAAAAAGACAGCTTCATCATTTCTATATTGAATGGAGGTTCTTAATGATAACACTTCATTAAAGGGATACTTCACTGTGTATCTTCCATTATATGAAATAACTTTTGCGAAATTTCCATAAAAATCTTTGACTTTAATAAAGGCCTGACGATGCACTAACCACTGATGATCGTAAAGGTTTTTTCTGTACTCGTATCCTAATAAAAATTCATTATCTAATGTGCTACCAATTCTAAAGCCAGCAATGATATTTCTATCTTCAAATAAATCATTTAAACCGATTTTAGTAATAAAATTGAAACCGGGATTTAAGTAAACAGGCGCAAAGCCACCTGTAAACCGTTGATATGTTGGAAATAAAAAACTATTGTTTAATTGCGTCAATACATGGTCAACATAAAATGTTGTAAAATAATTCTGCTGTATAGGAAACGAATAGTTGGATAAAAATGCAGGAATCACAGTTTTTTTATTAGTTATAACCTGTTTTGTTTCTTTATTTTTTTTGACAGAATCTTTCGATACAGGATTGGTTTTAGTAGTTTCTTCAAAAGAATAGTTTTCAAAGTCAATGCCTTTTTTATTATTCAAATTCTCTTGCGGAGAAAGTGTAGATGGTGCTGTTGTCGTCGTTTCAGGTGCTGCAAAAAATAAATTTTTTTCTTTAATATCCGGAGTAATCAGGGAGTTTCTGGCATACGCCCGCATCCAGGTAGGTTTTAGTGTTTTAGCAGATGAATAATTTTGAATATCAGATTTCATTAATGCAAAATTTTCTTTATATGATTTGATTTTACCGGAATTAAATAAAATAGTGAAGTAAAAATTATTATGTACCTGTTGAAGGTCGCGTATAAAAAAATTAACATTAGATACCGGATACGTGTTGTAAAAATATTGATAAGTAATAGAAGTATCTGCACTTAAAATAAAACTATCAGGTTTAGCAATAAATATATTTACAAAACCATTGGCATCACTTAAAAAATAAAATTCATTACTTTTTTGAGTGGAAGGAATGGGCTTGTATTCGTTGAAGTTGGGTGAGTGTGTAACTTGTATTAATGCATTGGATTTTAATGGATAATGGGTATAAAATAAATCTTTAAATGAAGAATAATGTTTAAAAAAGCGTTTATTGTCAGAAGGTGTTTGTTTGGTTAACGTATCAGATGTTCGGTTGCTTGAAAAAACAATGCCTTTATCATTATTGACAAAAACCGGCTCTTCATCGTCAAAAATATCATCCGTGAGTTGTTCAACACCGCCGTTGTTGATGGTATACACAAAAATATCGGATTGGCCTTTCCCTTGTTTAATAGCACTCATAACAATTTTTTTACCGTCACTACTGTAATGAATACTCATTATTTTTTCAAAACCTGTAATTGGTTTTTTAAACTCTTCTTTGCTCTCTATATCAAAGGTATGCAAGTAAAGTACATTTTTATATTCATAGATAGACAATAAGATATTCGCTTTGGGATGCCAGGAAATAAGTGGATAATAAGTATCGTATTCTCTTTCCAATTTAGGATATAATTTTAATAAACGTTTTTTCTTTTTTGTTTCTATATCATAAATGTATAATTTTTTTTGACCTAAATAAGTGGTTACAAATGCTATTTGTTGTTCAGATGAATGAATAATAAGTTTTTCAACGGTTTCTCTTTTCTTATGTTTCACAGTGATGATAGCTGTTGAATCATGTCCTTTACGTGTGTTATCTTTGGTTTTAAAATAATGTTTATTGTAGGCGTCTAACATTTCATAAAACACATCATTCACGGTATTTCCAAGAATAAAAACAAAAGCATCCTCCGGATTATGATTAATCTTTGTCAAATACACAATGTTAGGAATGCTGGCTTCTCCGTATATATCTGCAATGTAATACCACAAAGCATGGCCGGCGATAAGGGCTGCTTTTCCTTCTAATGACTTAAGATCTATCACCGTATTGGTCCGCATCAGTTCCAGCAATTCCAAATCATTCTTTACTTTCCATCCCTCTGCCATAAATCGGGCTAAACCTTTTATATACCAGTCAGGTAACGTAATGGTAGCATTGCTTTTAATAGCATCTTTTGCAGAACCGCTATATATATATTTGTTGATAATCCACTCTGTTAGAGCGTATCGTAGGTCCTGTTTTAGTTTTTCTAAACTTCCATCAAAATATACAAAGATTTTATCACCAATGATTTTAGTATTTCCTGCTACGTTATTAATTTCATCATATTGTAAGCCAATGTTGGATTGATAGAAATCGTGGATATTATTGTAAACAATGACCGATAATTTGTCTTCTATCTGATAATCCAGTTGTTTTTCAATTTTGTTGATGATAAACGGTAATTGTGCATAAACATATTTTGCAATGTCCTGCCCGCCCTGATATGTAAACACTTTATATTTATCAGCATCAAAATAAGTCCAATCAAAAGGTTGATATTGTATTCTGTTTTTCCCAAATTCCATGATAGAGCCGTAATAAAACTGCGCTTTTATCTGAAACGATAATACTACAAAACAGCAAAATAAAAATAAGGTATGAACATGCTTATCTTTCAATGGCAGTAATTAAGAAGGACAAAGTTACAAAAAAGATTGTTTTTAATAATAAAAAACCCTTCCAAAGAAGATTCTTTGGAAGGGTTTTTAGCACTTTTATAACTTACTGTCGTTTTACTTAACAGTTTGTTTTCTCGTTGAAGTAATTTTCTTTTCTTCTTCAATCAATAATTCTAATTTTTGCTCTAATGACTTAATTTGTTTTTTCAAGTCGTGAATGTGTTTGTATACTTCTTCAAGTTCAGATGTTTTAGCTACTGGATACAATTCAAGATATTTTTCCATTTGTTTTTCAAAATAGCTCTTAATATCCATGCTTAAATTCAACACTTCTGCTTTTAATTTTGAAAATGATTCCGTAGCAAAAAGTTCGGTTAATAATTCATCCGATTCTTTTAACCATTCGTTGTATATGGCTTTGTAATCCATTTTTGCCAAAGCGGCCGGGTCTGCTTCTACCATTTTTTTGCTGTATTTGGCTGCGAGTTTTTCTAATGCCTGATATATTTTTAAGTTAATATCAGCCGACATTTCGGCTTGTTTAATGGAGTATTGAGCAATTTTATCCATCAAACTTAAAGTTTCACTTAAAATTTCTTTATCTTTTGGGTTATTAATTAAATTCAATAAGGGTTTGAAATTTTCAAAGTAAATATTGCCATATTTACTATAAAGTTCTTTGATTTGATTGTAATCACCAGTAAAGAGTTGTGGGTAGGTTTCAAATAACTTTTTGTAATAATGGGTATATTGTTCTCTTAAAGAATTATTAGCAGTAAAATAATTGTGGATTTGAGACATCGCATTGTCAAAAAAAGTTTTCAAATCAGGCGTTGTATTAAATAATCCCCCAAAAATTGTATTCGTCAGTTTTCTGTATGTTTCAACATCATAGAATTGTTTAAACACCTCCGGCTTGTATTCACCTTTTTTAAACGCCTCAAATATTGGCGTGTAAAGGTCTTTGAACGCATTGAATAATTGATTGCTTTGAAGCATTTCCTGAAAAAGATTTTTGTTGAAAGCACCTTTGAAAGCCGACTGGTATGTTTCAAAAGTAGTCGTTGTTGCTTTTACCCACTCGTTATACAAGTTGGTCCATTGGTTATTCAAAGATGAAAAAGTAGAGATGTAATCGTTGGCCGGTCTGCCAAAATTAGCAAAACTACTGTACAAACTTTGATTAAAGTCCGTAATTTTTTTTACATAATCCATTTGGGACTGAAACCAGTTTTTGAAAAAGTCCTGTACCTGATTTTGTGGCGTTGTGGAAGTTTCATTTAATTTAGAAATAGTTCCACCTGCCAGGGCAATTTGTTTTTCCAACCACTCTTTATAAATGGAAGGACCTTCTGTTGCTACATTACCGGTAGTAATAGCATTTTGCATTTTTTGTGTGGCTTCCAGCCAATTGTTCAATGCCTGACTTTGACTCTCTATCAGGGCATCCACGAAAGCATTGTTTGTCTTCATAAATTTAAGTTTTTAATTTTTGCGACCGCAAATTTAAGAAATGTATATTGATTAAACTGTTAATATAAAGTTAATAAATGTTAATTTGTCTGTTAAAAATTGAATTTTGTCTAAAAATCTGCTTTTATAGATATTTCATTACTCTGCAAAATTATTTTTTTAACGGAAAAAATCATCTTTTAATGGTAGAAATAATATCAATCCATCAAGATAAATTTGCACCCACTAAAAATCAATACTTTATGCGTCGCGTTTCATTAATTTATGGTATCATTATTTTTTTCTTTTTTCAATCTAACGCACAAAATCAACATTTTTGTGCTCAATCAAAAATTGCTCATAAATCCGCCAGCACTAAAAATGCCCTTTTAAAAATCACTTCAACAAGTTCTCAATTAACGAATAATTATGATGTGAAATTTCATCATCTGAATTTAAATATAGAAAGAACTAATAAAAATATCTCTGGTTATGTGCGCACTATCGCCCAAGTAACAAGCATTTCATTGGATACTTTTGCATTTGTATTACATCAAAATTTTATCATTGACTCCGTATACATTAATGCTTTAAAAGAAAACAACATCACAAGAATAGATAGTTTGGTAAAAGTAAAAATTTCAACTTCCATCAATCAAAACAACACGGTGGATGTGTATATTTATTATCACGGCACCGCACCTTCTATTACTGGTGCATTAGGGAATGGATTTAGCAATGGCACTTCGCCCTCATGGGGAAATCAGGTAACATGGAGTTTGAGCGAAACACGGGGGGCTTATCATTGGTGGCCTTGCAAACAAGATCTCAGAGATAAAATTGACAGTGCATGGATATTTGTAACCACTGATTCAACCAACATGGTCGGTTCAAATGGATTACTTACAAATGTTGTAACTATCGGAAATAAAAAAAGATACGAATGGAAAACTCGCTACCCCATTGATTATTACTTAATCTCTGTAGCAGTGGCTAAATATAAACCTTATATTCTTTATGCCAAGCCCCAATATCTTGTGAACGACTCCATACTAATTTTGAATTATATTTACGATAATGCAATTAACAGCACATTTTTCAACAATACACAGAAAGTAGAATTAAATAAAATCAAACCAACCTTAGAATTTTTATGCAATATGTATGGAATGTATCCATTTTACAAAGAAAAATACGGGCACGCTATGGCGCCTATTGGCGGCGGAATGGAACATCAAACAATGACCACCATTGGCTTTTTTGATTTTATGATAGATGCACACGAATTAGGCCATCAATGGTGGGGCGATTTAGTAACCTGTAAAACCTGGGGCGATATATGGATTAACGAAGGTTTTGCCTCTTATACGGAGCATCTGGTCAATCAATACCTTGACCCGACAAACTTTATGAGTAATTTGAACAGTGTACACAGCAATATCATGAGCCAACCCGACGGAAGTATTTATTTTACTGGCATTGACACAACCGACGATAACAGAATATTTGATAGCCGTTTATCGTATGACAAAGGCGGTGCTATCATTCATACCTTGCGTTTTGTAACCAACAACGATTCTTTATTTTTTGGCGGATTAAGAAACTTTCTAAATACTTACAAATTCAGCACTGCTACTGCCATGGACTTCAAGTCCAATTTTGAAACGTATACTGGTCAGAACTTAACACAATTCTTTAATCAATGGTACTTTGGAGAAGGTTACCCAACTTTTAACGTCAAATGGAATTACTTTGGCGATACTTTAATTATACAATCTACCCAAACTACATCAAAGCCCGGTTCTGTTCCTCTTTTCATTACACCAATAGAATATAAACTCATTCGTAGTACCGGTGGAGACACCATTATTCGCGTGATGCATTCTAATTCTACTGAAACATATACCCTCACTATCAATGGCAATGTAACCGGCATTCAGGTAGACCCTAATAATTGGCTGATCAATAAAACCATTGGACCTACTAAAGATAATACTCTGGATGTTCAAGGATTCTCTAATAAATTGGCAGTAAATATCTTCCCCAATCCCACCAACGATGCAATCAATGTTGAAATGAGTGACCATCAATATAAAATTTATGAAATTCACAATGTATTAGGCCAGATAGTATTTCAAAAAACTTCCTCGTCCTCTTCAGAAAAAATTAACGTCTCAACACTCCCAAAGGGATTATATTTTTTAATCATTAAAAATAGTGCAGGAGAAATTTTAGCCAGCGAAAAATTCTTGATTCAATAATACTGAACCGCGTTTACAAGTAATAGTTTAAAAAAGTATTGCTAATTTTATTTTAATTGTAAATTTGCCGCCTTAATTTTTAAACTTATTTTTATGAGTAGTACAACTCTATCTACAGAAAAACAGATAGTAAAACCAGAAATCATTCATTCCGAAATTCTTATTTCTAATCAGGAATTAGAAAAAGAAAGAGAAAAATACCTTAAACAAATCCAAAAAAACATTGAACTCCCCGGATTTAGACCCGGTAAAGCCCCCTTAACGCTCATCAAAAAGAAATATAACAACACGGCTTTTTACGAAGGATTTGAATACTTATTAAAAGAAAAAACAAATGAAGTATTGAAAAATCAGTTACAAAAGCCGCTCTATTATGTATATGACTTTGAAGCAACTGGTGTAATAGAAGACAATGCGACCGACAAAAAAATCGGTATAGACATATTAGTGGAACCCCAAGTAGACATTGATGTTAAAAATACAGAAATTGAATTTGTCAAATATGGATTTACTGAAGGACAAAAGAAAATTTTCTCTGACATAATCACGCTTTTCGATTTTCTAAACGATAATCCAACAGAAAACATTGATATTTCAAACGAAGAATTTTTTATCATTACGACCGAACTTGAATTGCCTTCTAACTCTGAAATTGAAAACGAACAAAAAAAGAAAGAATCCAAAATGCCATTAGTATTTCATCCTTTACAGTATCAGTCCTATGGCCTAAAAGAATTATTACCCGGCACTCTTCAAAAAAACTCAACTTATCCTATAGAGATCGATAAATGGATAACTATTCTTGAAAAAAATTTTCCGGATAAAAAATTAGGTGTATTAGATTTTCTCAAAAAAGCAAAAGAAAACAACATCTCCTCTGTAAACATTACCATTCAGGATATTCAGCACTATAAAGAACTTACACCCTACTTAAATTATGATAGAATTAAAAGGGCTTTGGGTTTACAAAATGACAATGATCTTAATCTGGAGCTAGTATATTCCAAATTATTTGAAATTGCAGATATTGTAGCTGATTACTTTAGTGGCAATGAAAACATCAAACGCGGCAATAACTTTATTAATAACTTGATCCAGATTGAACTACCAGAAGATTTTGTGATTAAACTATACAACAATTATGTAAAAGAAGCCGATCGTCCATACTTTACCGTAGAATATTTCAAGCAAGAAGTTATCAAACAAATTAAAAACAATCTCCTTAAAAACCTATTGCCCAATACATTTGATACTTCTGTACAATTAGAAGAATTAGCCACTAATGTTGCTAAATCTTATCTTGTAGAAACGCTCTTAACTCAAATGTATATTTTTGAATTAAATACCACCAAAAATTACGTATTACATACGCTTCAATCTTCTAACAATCAGAATAGAGAACAATTGTTAGAAAATTACTCTAACAAAGATGCCGTATTTTCTTTTCCCCAAAAAATCGCACAAGATGTAAAAATTACAACAAAACTAGAAAACATCAATACAATTAACTTCTCTCACTTTTTTGGAATTAAAAAAGAATTATTCAATTAAATCCTCCTCACAAAAATCAGTGCTCAGCGGCCCTTCCAAAAAATCTTCTTTGGAAGGGCTTTTTATTTGATAACCTGAATTTTTCTATCTTGTATTCTAAACACAAACTCCCCATTATTCTGAAACCCTGTACTTTCATCCGGACGATAAAACTGAAACTTCATAAAATTTTTTTTATCTTCTTGTTTATAATTATTCAACTCGTACAATCCACTTAACCCATAATTTTTAATTACATTAAAATAATACTGTGCTATCTCCACTCCTTCATAAAAAAACAGCGATGGGTCCGAATTAAACTCCTCTTTATACTTCCTTAAATAATTGGAATACAAATGTGTACTTGTAATATTTTGATAATAAGCAAAAGTAAACTGCATTTGATTAAGATATTCCAAATCTAAATTATCAAAATACAAGGTCTTGTAAAATCCACACAAAACGATGGGCGATGATTTACAAATAATACTGAGCTGTGTAATATAATCTGTGGCTATCACCTGATTATTCGTCAATACAACAACTACATATTTTTCACCCTCTTTCACTGTTTTTTTAAAATCAGCAACATTTCTAAAAGTACGAACCGTATCTTTCATACCATTCTTTAAAATCAACTCATTGTAATAGCGCTTAAATTCTTTGGAATACTCCTTTTCTCCATTGTTATTAACCGCCAGCAAAACAACTTTGCCCATTGGTCGCAAAGAATCATAAATGTACCTTGCCAAGGTCTGAATATCAACAAAAACAGAAGGTGTAGTTTTGGAATACTCCGGACAATTAAACAAAAATTTATTATACCCTACAAAAGGTACAATATGAAACTTTTTCTCCTTGCCAGCAAGCAGATCTGCCTTGATTAATGAAGAAAATACAGGACCCACAATTACATCAGCCGCCTCATATTCACTTAAACCAACCATTTGCTTTATCTTTAATGAATCGTTTTCATTGACGTCCAACGGAAACAAATTTATCCGAAAACTATCCGCTACCAATGAATCTTTTACATATTCAAAACCCTTCAAAAAATCAATCATCATAGCACCCATAGATGGGAAACTTTGCCCTGTTTTCACCATATCCTCAGCTAGCAATTCCTCCGCTTTATTCGCTCCAAAAGGTAACAGCATTAAAACAGTATATTCCTTTTTCCTTTCATAGTGTTTTTTTATCACCTCTATCTTTGAGTCAATAGCGGATTTTATTTCCTGTACATTATTATTAGGTGTCTGGGGCTGAGTATTTTTTTTACCAACAATCACCCAATCGTTTTCTTTCAATCCATTTTTGGCCTCTGGATTCCATTCATAAAACTTCTCCTGATTAAGTCCGTATTCCTTACATATTGAATAAACTGTTTGTTTTCTCAAAACTCTGTGATACATATAATGGACAGTATCTAACGCCGCTTGTGGACGGCTTTCTTTTACCGGAATAAGCACATGATAACCCGCTTTTAATCCACTTTCCTTTATAGATGGATTCTCAAGCAAGAGTGTTTCTATATCTATTCCATACAGTTTTGAAATACCATATAAACTCTCTCCTTTTTTAACCTCGTGAACATAATAATTTTTACCATTAATATTTTGTATAACATTAGAGTTTTCTTGTGCAATCAAAGAAAAAAAAACAATTGAAAAGAAAACAAACAATATCTTTAACTTATATTTCATTGGCTGCAAAGTTAATGCAAATAGAAATACTCAGCTAAAATTAGTAAAAATAATTCCACAAATAATACAATTAAAAACTATTTTTGCCGCCAAACTCTCTGTACAATGAACGAAGGACAAGAACATAATGAATTAGAAAGCGTTAAACACATTTCAGAATTATACAAAGATTGGTTCATTGACTACGCTTCCTATGTTATCTTAGAAAGAGCCGTTCCACACATTGACGACGGGCTCAAACCCGTCCAAAGACGCATCCTCCACAGCATGTGGGAAATGGAAGACGGCCGTTACAATAAAGTCGCCAACATTATCGGTAACACCATGAAATATCACCCACACGGCGATGCCAGTATCACAGATGCCCTCGTCGGAATGGGACAAAAAGATTTACTCATTGATACACAAGGAAACTGGGGCAACATCCTCACCGGCGATAGTGCCGCCGCCGCCCGTTACATAGAAGCCCGACTCACCCCTTTTGCTTTGGAAGTCATTTTTAATCCCAAAACGACTCAATGGCAACTCAGTTATGACGGCAGAAACAAAGAACCGGTTACCTTGCCCGTCAAATTCCCGCTATTATTAGCCATGGGCGTAGAAGGTATTGCTGTTGGACTTTCTTGTAAAATTTTACCTCACAATTTCAATGAACTTATTGATGCCTCTATAGCCGCTTTGCGAAATAAAAAAGTAGAAATCTATCCCGACTTCCCAACAGGCGGCATCATTGATGTCAGCAATTACAACGATGGGAAAAGAGGCGGTAAAATAAAAGTTCGTGCCCGCCTTAAAGAAATCAACAGCAAAACAATCGTCATTACAGAAATTCCATTCGGCACAACAACTACAGCCCTCATTGATAGTATCATCGCAGCCAATGATAAAGGCAAATTAAAAATCAAAAAAATTGAAGATAATACTTCTGATAATGTAGAAATCATTTTGCACTTGCATCCAGATGTAAGCACCGACCTTACAATAGAAGCCCTTTATGCTTATACACAATGCGAAATGACCATCTCACCCAATGCCGTCGTGATTGAAAACGATAAGCCATGCTTCATGTCCGTGTCAGAAATGCTAAAGTATTCCGCTAACAGAACTTTAGAACTACTAAAAAAAGAACTGGAAATTGAACTTTCAGAACTCAAAGAAAAATGGCACTTCGCTTCCTTAGAAAAAATCTTCATCAAAGAAGAAATGTATGTGGACTTCAAAAAATTTGATACCAAAGAAGACCTTTATCAATACTTGTACAAACGTTTTGAAAAATATAAAAAACAACTCATCCGCCCCATCAATGATGACGACCTTCACAAACTCACTCAAATACCAATGATTCGCATCACCCGCTTTGATAGTGCCAAAGCAGATGAACACATTCAGGAACTCAACGAAAAAATAAAACAAACCCAACATCATTTAGATAATATTGTAGATTACACCATTGAATACTTCAAAGAACTCAAAAGAAAATACGGAAAAGGCAAAGAACGGAAAACTGAAATCCGAACCTTACATCAAGTACAAAAAACAGAAATCAGCATACCCAACCAACGACTTTATATTGACAGAGAAGAAGGATTTATCGGCACTTCACTCAGAAAAAATGAATTCCTCTTTGAATGCAGTGATAATGATGAAATCATTGCTATTACCCAGGAAGGAATTATGAAAGTTGTAAAAGTAACCGATAAAGTATATATCGGCAAAAACATCCTATACGCTGGAATTTTCAAACGCAACGATGAAAATACTGTGTACAATATGATTTACAGAGATGGACCAAAAGGTGTTTACTTTGTCAAACGATTTATGATTGGTGGTGTAACCAGAGACAAAGAATACAACTTAACCAAAGGTACCCCTCATTCCAAAATAGTTTACCTCTCTGTCAATCCTAACAGCGAAACGGAAAAAGTAATTATATTACTGAAACCTAATAGTGGTGCAAGAAAAACAGAAATAGAATTTGACTTTGCAAACATTGATGTAAAAAGCAGAAACGCCATTGGCAACATTCTCACAAAATATCCTATTGCCAAAGTATTACTAAAAGAAAAATCTGCCGGACAAATTAAAGCAGAAAACTGGTGGTATGATCCTGCCACCAACAAACTCAATCAAAACGAAACAGGCAAATACTTAGGCGCTTTTTATCCCGATGATAAAATTTTAGTCGTTACCAAAAAAGGTTATTACAAACTCATTGACCCAGATGTATTGGCATTTTTAGAGGATGATACATTCCTCGTTGACAAATTTGATAACGAAACTATCTATACTCTGATTTACTTTGACGGAGAAAGTAAAAACTATTACATCAAACGCTTCAAAGCAGAACCCAGCTCTTCCAAAATTATGATTATCAATGAGCACCCTGCTTCTTTCATAGAACTTATGACCTCCATTGCTCAACCTAAAATCAAAATTCAATTCGCAAAAGAAAAAGGAAAAGACATTCCGGATGAGTACATTAAAATAGAAGAAATTGCCCCATTAATTAATATAAAAGCCAAAGGAAAAAAATTAAGTTCTTTTAAAATTAAGAACATAGTATTAGAAGAACCGGAAGAAATCAAAGAAGCAAAAGCATTCTTAAGTCAACAAACCGACAACATTGAACTGACCCCTGAAGAACTACATAAAAAAGCCATGGAAAAACTCAACTCAAAAAATTTACCGGGTGGATTAGGACAAATTAATTTTGATTTGTAACATTAAAAATTTCTATTTACCTTAGCCAAAAAGAATGTCCGATAGTTTAGTCATCATACCTACCTACAACGAAAAAGACAATGTAGAATCCATGATTCGTACTGTAATGAACTTGCCCTTTCCTTTTGATGTTTTAATTGTTGACGATAATTCACCTGACGGCACAGCAGAGATTGTAAAATCCCTGATGACAGAATTCCCCGACCGGCTACATTTAATTTTGCGAAAAGAAAAAAATGGACTAGGAAGAGCGTACATTACCGGTTTTCAATGGGCACTTCAAAAAAATTACGAGTACATTTTTGAAATGGATTGTGATTTCAGCCACCCTCCGCAAGATTTGATTCGTTTACGCATGGCCTGTGTAAATAGCGCCGATGTGGCTATTGGTTCACGCTATTGTAAAAACGGAAAAGTAGTAAACTGGCCTATCGGTAGAATTTTAATGAGCTACTTTGCTTCCATGTATGTACGGACTATATTATGGATTCCTATTCATGATACAACAGCAGGATTTAAATGCTACAAAAAACACGTTTTACAAACCATTGATTTAAACGCTATTCAATTTACGGGTTATGCATTTCAGATTGAAATGAAATACGCAGCACATAAATTAGGATTTAAAATCGTGGAAGTACCCATTGTATTCAAAGATCGCGAAAAAGGGCAAAGTAAAATGAGTATAAAAATTTTCAGAGAGGCCCTATGGGGAGTCGTGAAAATGCGTTTCAAAAATTATAAAAAATTAACTGCACCATGATTAGAACTTTATGTTTGTGGAGTGCGGCACTTCTTACCGGCGCTGTTTTTGCACAATCTAATTTAATCTCTGAACAAGAAAAAAAACATTTCAAATCACTGACACAAATTACTTTTGGTGGTGATAATGCGGAGGCCTATTTTGATAAAACAGGCAAAAAAATAACTTTTCAGATAACGAATAAAAACTGGAATATCTCTTGTGACCAAATTTTTTATTTTGATTTGAAAAATCTAAAAAAGAAGTTAGATTTATCTAAAAAAGAGAATTTCAAAATGATTAGCACAGGCAAAGGAAGAACAACTTGTTCGTATTTTATGCCCGATGGAAAGCACATTCTCTTTGCTTCTACACATCATAAAATAGACAGTTGTCCATCCGTTCCACACATTAAAGGGAAATACGTATGGCCTCTGTATCCTGAATACGACATTTTTATCGCCGACCTAAATGGCAACATCGTGAAGCAATTAACTCATACAGATGGCTACGATGCCGAAGCCACTGTCTCTCCAAAAGGCGATAAAATTGTATTCACTTCCACTCGCAGCGGAGATATTGAACTCTGGGTAATGAATATGGATGGGAGCAATCCCATACAAATCACGCACGAACTTGGATACGACGGCGGTGCTTTCTTTTCTCCTGATGGTAGTAAAATTGTCTTTCGTGCTTCCAGACCAAAGACATCCGAAGAAATCAAAGAATACAAAGAATTGCTTTCTCAAAATTTGGTGGCCCCTACCAATATGGAAATTTTTGTATGCGATGCGGATGGAAAAAATTTAAGACAAGTTACTAACTTAGGAAAAGCCAACTGGGCGCCTTTTTTTCATCCATCGGGAAAGAAAATTATTTTTTCCTCTAATCATCATAGTCAAAGAGGATTTGATTTTCAATTGTATATGATAAATATAGATGGTACTGGTTTAGAACAAATAACTACTGAAAGTAATTTTAATGCGTTTCCAATGTTTTCTCCCGATGGTAAGAAACTGATATTTTCCTCCAATAGAAACAATCATGGAACGCGTGATACGAATTTGTTTTTAGCCGAGTGGAAAGATTAATTTAAATGTACTTGCTCTGGAAAATGCGCCACATAAAAATGTGGTGTTTGTAAAACAGCTTTTTGCCAGCACTTATTTTCAACAGAGTTACCAAACACTAAGTTCTGTGAAGAAGGTATAGACAACCAAGAATTATTTAGAATTTCATCGTCTAATTGATTTTTGCCCCATCCGGAATAGCCAAGAAAAAACTTTATTTCGTTTGGGCTCGCCTCGTCATTTTTCACTAATTTTTCAATAGTATCAAAATTTCCGCCAAAATAAATTCCATCTGCTACTTTTTTGCTATCTTCTATAATATCCCCCAGTGTATGAATGTAAAACAAAGAAGATGTTTGAACAGGCCCTCCAAAGAAGACCGGCCAATCCTTTGCGTTTTCAAAAATTTTCACCACATCTGCTAAATAAACATTTTTAATAGGTTTATTGACAATAAATCCTAAAGATCCTTCATTATCATTATGTATGGCTAATAATACTACTGCACGTTTAAAAAATCCATCTTTCATAAAGGGCTCTGCTATAAGCAAGCTCCCCCGCTTGGCTTTGTAATTAGTAAAATCCAGCGAAAGTGAATTTTCTTTGAAAATCATAAAATAGTTTTACAAAATGGTTCAAATTCTATGCCAAAGTTACGCTAATTTTTTGAGATGACAAAATTGCTTTATGGAATACTGGTAAGGTAAAGTTTCAATTTTGCTTTTAAAGTCGGGTGATTATATCCGCCCAACACGGCCCGGGAGGCAAAAAAATCTTTTCGTGCTGTTAATGTGATATTAGGGTCAGTGGCTACCAAAACCATTCCATAGTGTTTAATTTTTCCAGTAAGAACGTGTTGCAAATAACGAGAGATATTAAAACGATAAGATTTGGTGGAAGAGTTATATTGCCCATCATAACTCACAAATGAATTGGCAGAGTTGTATTGGTCTATTGTAAAAATTTCATTTCCAGCGCTATCCAAAGCCAACAAAGACATTGCGACGGGAGGATCGTAAAAACCTGTACCAAAAGTATAAGATTCATCCACCTTTATTTCAAACTCTGCACGATTGATAGAAAAATTTCCAAGAGATTTTAAATTTTTGAAAAAAGGGAAGTCCACGAAAACTCTTGTTCCATTCAATCCCTTTACAAATACATTTTGATCTGCCGATGCTAAATTACCGTTCAACTGATTGTACAAATAGACATTACTTCCAGAAGCATAATCATAAATAATGTGATTCATTCTTACAGAAGCGGAATTATTGAATGTAAATTGATACACTTTTGATTCTTTTAAGTCGGGTGGATTACCAGTATGATAGTAAACATAAAATCCAGAAAGAGTATTGGATAAGTCCACCTTCATCAGAGCACCTTGTAAATTGGACGAATTTAAAGTGGAATTTTTGGTGGTAATATAAAAACCTTTGTAAGTAGATTGAAAGGTAGCATTGTCGGTTAGATATTGCGCATTGGAAATGATACTTTGTGCCCAACCAGTATAAACCGGAATTTGAATGACTTTAAAGCCACTAAATTTAATGGGTTTGGTAATCATATCGGATAATGGAATGGGACTGTATTGAAAGGTTTTATTGCTATAGTACGTTTGTGATGTGTTCATGGATTCTGTGAGTAAATACGTTTGATAATGCAAAGGAGTAGTTGTATCTCCTACAAAATTTTCTGTGAATACCAATATAATTTTCGCTGAATCGACAACAGCATCCGAAGGAAATGCGACATTAGTGATATTATTAGGTAAAGAAAAATGAGTATAAAGTTCGGCATCCGTTCTTCCAAAAACCGGATCTTGATTGGAACCTAAAAATTTAAATCCATCGTTGTAGATGCGAATGCTGTCAATTTTTTGTGTTTTTAATAAAACAGAAAATGTATCTACATAAGAAGCATGAGGGATATCGGATTCCGGCAAGGTATTATCTATCAGTGTTTTATTAGAATTTTTTTTGCAAGAAAA
>CAZNVL010000021.1:0-29547 GCA_964576565.1 uncultured Flavobacteriaceae bacterium
TGTCCATGGTCGTTCTCGTAATCTCTAACTCCCGCTTCAAATACTCAAAACGCTCGGCATTCGATTTCTCCATCGCTTCAAAGCGCTTGTCCATCATCTCTATGACCCGCTGCAAATCCACTTTCGTCGCAAATTCACCCCGCATCTCCAACAACAAATCTCTCAAATCCCCTTTATGTGCCAAATGTATCTGCTCCTCTTTTATACCCTCCACAATCTCTTCTGCCAAATAAATCATCCACCGCTCCATCACCGATTGCATCTGCTTATCCGGCAATGGATACCGCTCCATCATCTCCCGTATCCGCTTCTCAATCAACATAAATTTTTCTACAAAATTACAAAATAATTTTTATTCAAATAAAAAAGTTGCTTTACACTTTCTCTAAGTAAAAATACTAAAAACCAATTCCACTTTATCAATTTTATTAGATTTTTTTCTAACATAAAGATAACAACACTGGAAGTTAAATATCTTCCAAACTAATTAAAGTCCCAACAACACCTCTTCTGGTTCTTTTCCATTGAATATCAAACGCACCGGATTTTCAATTAATTCTTTTACCTTATACAAAAACCCAACACTCTCACGTCCATCAATAATTCTATGATCATAACTCAATGCTACATACATTACTGGTCTTATTTCCACTTTACCTTTCACCGCTACTGGTCTTTCTACGACATTGTGCATGCCTAATATCGCACTCTGCGGTGGATTGATAATCGGTGTAGAGAGCATAGATCCAAATACTCCACCATTTGTGATTGTAAATGTCCCGCCTTCCATTTCCGGAATAGATAATTTGCCTTCTCTTGCTTTGGTAGCCAATTCTTTAATTTTTAATTCTATTTCTGCCAAACTCATCGTTTCTGCATTACGAATAATTGGCACCATCAATCCTTTTGGCGTACTTACTGCTATACCAACATCACAATACTTATGATACACAACCTCCTCTCCATCAATCATTGCATTAACCGCCGGGAAATGATACAATGCTTCACATACCGCTTTAGTGAAAAAACTCATAAATCCTAAACCAATATTGTGCTTTTCCTTAAACTTATCTTTATACTTATTACGAATTTCATATACCGCACTCATGTCTACCTCATTAAAGGTAGTCAACATGGCAGTTTGATTTTTCACAGAAACTAATCTTCTGGAAATGGACTTTCTTAACGTACTCATCTTTTGCCGTTCTGTTTCACGGCTACCTTCCCAATATCTGCTGATACTTTCTTCTGCTTTTGGGAAGCCAGCAGCAATATACTTCAACACATCTTGTTTGGTAATCCTTCCGTTTTTGCCAGTACCACTTATTTGATGAACATCTATTCCATTTTCAGCCATTATTTTTTTAGCGGCAGGACTGGGCTCTTTCACAATCTTTTCACTGGTATCTAATGTCTTTTGAACTACTGGTTGCACCTCTTGTTTTTTGAATTCAGTCGCTGCTTCCTGAACGGGCTCTTTCTTTGCTTGTGTACTTGGTTTTACAGATGTATCAATTTTAGCCACAACAGAATTAACTGGCACTGACTCGCCTTCTGCAACAAGTACTTCTAACTTTCCGGACTCTTCGGCATTCAAGGTAAGGGTTGCTTTATCAGAGTCAATTTCTGCTACTACTTCATCTTTTTCCACCACTTCGCCAGATTGTTTTAACCATCTGGCTATTGTTACTTCTGTGACAGATTCTCCGGGGCTTGGTACTTTTAATTCAATAACTGACATAGAGTTTAATTTTATTATTTAATTATTTAATTTTATTGAACAATTTTTTTCAAAGATTTTTCAAATACTTTTTCTAAAAGTTGTTGAGTTTCTATCTCGTGCTTTTTAGAAAAACCGGTTGCCGGCGAAGCAGAAGCAGGGCGGCCAATATAACACAATCTCAAATCGTCTTTTAATTGATAAAATACAAATTGCCATGCACCGGCATTTTCAGATTCTTCTTGTATAAAAAGAAGGTCCTTCACAGAAGGATAGTGTGCTATTGTATTCAATAATTGTTTTTTAGGAAACGGATATAATTGCTCTAATCTTACAAATGCAATGTCTTCAATATTATTTTTTTCCCTGTATTCCACCAAATCATAATATATTTTCCCAGAACAAATACCTATTCTTTTAACTTGTTTTTTATCTGCTTTTAAAAAAGTATCGTCCAATACTTCGTGAAACTTATCTTGCGTAAAATCTTTTAATTTGCTGGTCGCCAGCGGATAGCGCAATAATTTTTTAGGTGTAAAACAAATTAAGGGTTTTCTGAAATCGCGTTTTAATTGTCTTCGTAACACATGAAATTGTTGTGCGGGCGTGGTAGCATTCACTACTTGCATATTATTCCCTGCACACAATTGTAAATACCGCTCTATTCTTGCCGATGAATGCTCAGGCCCTTGTCCTTCATATCCATGCGGTAATAACACTACTAATCCATTCATGCGTCTCCATTTATACTCTGCCGAAGAAATATATTGGTCAAATACAATTTGTGCCCCATTGGCAAAATCACCAAATTGTGCTTCCCAAACGACAAGATCATTCGGCGCTGCATAAGCATATCCATATTCAAAACCCAACACGGCATATTCTGACAATAAGGAATTGTATATCCTTAACTCTCCTTTTAATCCGGCATTGTTTAATGGGGTATATTCTTCTTCACTATCTTCAATTTTAATTACAGCATGGCGGTGTGAAAAAGTACCACGCTCTACATCCTGTCCACTAAACCGCACATTATGTCCTTCCTTCATCAAAGTCGCATACGCCATCAACTCGCCCATTGCCCAATCATAATTATCCGTCTCCAGCATTTTCAAACGATCTTCAAACAATTTAATTGTTTTATTAAAAAATTTAAGGTCTTTGGGTAATGTATTGATTTTTCGGGCAATTTCTAAAAATGTTTTTTCCTCTACTTTTGTAGTATCAGGAGATGTTTCAAAATCCTTCTCGGTGGCTAATTTTAATCCTTTCCAATATCCTTCTAAAAAAGAGGTCATTTTTGTGGCAGATGCTTTTTTAGATGCTTCTAATTTTGCTTCTAATTCTTTTTTGAACTCAACTTCATATTGTTTAGCAAATTCTAATAACTCTGTATTCCCTTCTGCTTCTAATTTTTTTAAATAAATTTGTTTTACATTTGGATGTTGGGCAATAATCTTGTAAAGCACTGGTTGAGTAAATCTCGGTTCATCTCCCTCATTGTGCCCATATTTTCTATAACCTAAAATGTCAATAAAAATATCTCTGTGAAAAGTTTGACGAAACTCCATAGCAATCCGCGCCACATAACACAATGCCTCTACATCATCTGCATTCACATGAAAAACTGGCGCCAACACAACTTTGGCAACATCGGTGCAGTAAATAGAAGAACGACCATCTAAATAATTGGTCGTAAATCCAATTTGATTATTAATAACAATATGAATAGTACCTCCTACTTTATAGCCATCTAATTGACTCATTTGAACGACTTCATACACCACTCCTTGCCCTGCGATTGAAGCATCCCCGTGCATTAGTATCGGACAAATTTTATTCAAATCTTTGGAATGTATATTATCCATTTTTGCCCTTGCAATCCCTTCTGCCACAGCGTTCACCGCTTCTAAATGCGATGGATTGGGTACTAAACTAATATGCACTTTATTTCCACTATTATCTGTAAAATCCGATGAAAAACCCATGTGATATTTCACATCCCCGTCATACGAAGCATCCTCTGACGGACGACCTTCAAACTCCGTAAAAATATCATCATAGCCCTTTTGAAGGATATTAGCCAATACATTCAATCTTCCACGATGCGCCATTCCCAATACAAAATCTTTAATTCCTAATTGAGCACCCAATTGAATAATACTATGTAAAGCAGGAATAAACCCTTCATTCCCTTCTAACGAAAATCGCTTCTGTCCAACAAATTTTGTATGTAAAAATTGCTCAAAATCAACCGCCTGTATGAGTTTCTTCAAAATCTCCTTTTTTTCTTCTTGAGAAAAATTAGCCGTGCTTTTTGTTCTTTCTAATTTTTCCTGCAACCATTTGACTACAACCGGATCTCGCATGTAGGCATATTCAATTCCGATACTATTACAATACGTCTGCTCTAAATGTTCAATGATTTTTCTCAACGGAGCAGCACCAATGCCGATTTCATTCCCTGCCTGAAACACTACATCTAAATCTGCCTTTGATAATCCAAAATTTTCTATATCCAAATTAGGTGTATACACTCTCCTGTGCCTTACAGGATTGGTCTTGGTAAATAAGTGCCCACGCATTCGGTAAGCGTTAATCAATGTGATAACCTTAAATTCTTTAGCAATATTTTCAGGGATCTCGGTCGTTTCAGTAGGTAATTCTTTGTATTGTGTTTTTGCAAAATCAAAGCCCTTAAAAAAGTCCCTCCAACTCACCTCTACTTCTTCAGGATTTTTCAAATATCTCAAATACATTTCTTCAATAGCATTTACATCTGCATTTCCCAAATAAGAAAATTTATCCATCTTAAAAATTTTGGCACACAAATTTACGAAATAATTTATTGTCTGATTTCATCTTATTGGATCCTTTATTCCACCTCTCATCAATTTTTAGTAAAAAATAACTTGCATATCATCAAAAAACATTGTATAATTGTAGTGTGAAAAAACTCATTGAAAACTTTCTCACTAAATTAAAGTTCCAGAAAAATTTTTCTGAACACAGCATAATTGCTTACAAAAATGATCTGATGCACTTTCATTTACTTTATCCCAATAAAATGCCCGAAAACATTACAAAAGAAGACATTCGCCAGTATCTTATTTATTTAACTGAACAAAAATTTCAAACTAAAACTATTCATAGAAAAATTTCATCTTTACGCTCCTTCTTTAAATTTTTAATAAAAGAAAATATCTGTTTCCACAATCCTTGTACTCATATCATCTTACCCAAACAAAAAAAATCGATTCCAAAATTTTTAAATGCGGAATCTTTAAACGTTTATTTTGAAAATCATTCTGATTCACAAAATTTTGAAACATTAAGAAATCAACTCATCATTGATGTTTTATATCAAACAGGCATCCGAAGAAGCGAACTCACACAATTAAAGTGGAAAGATGTTGACCTCAATAATTTACAACTAAAAGTAATCGGAAAACGCAATAAAGAACGAATTATCCCCTTTTCCCTAAAATTAAAACACCATTTTGAAACCTATTATACTTTTTTACAAAATAATAATTTACTGACTGAACACATCTGGATGGATGAAAAAACACAGCCCTTGAGCAGTTTTCAAATTTACTATATTGTCAAAAAAGAACTATCTAAAATCACCACTCAACCCGAAAAATATCCACACATTTTACGTCACACCTTTGCCACTCACTTACTCAATAATGGCGCAGACATCAACGCTGTTAAAGAATTATTGGGACATTCTAATCTTAAAGCCACAGAAATTTATACACACTCAAACATTGAACAACTCAAAAAAATATACCAACAAGCCCACCCACATTCGGGCAAAAACAACTAATCTACTAACCCTTAAAAATCTACCATTATGACTACTAAAATTCAATCTGTACACTTTGACGCAGACAAAAAATTAGTTCAATTTATTGAAGAAAGAGTGAATAAACTCACTCGCTTTCACTCTGGCATCATCCACAGCGATGTTATTTTGAAACTAGAAAAATCTTCTGACACAGCCAATAAAATTGCTGAAATAAAATTACATACAAATAACGGTGATCTCTTTGCCAAAAAACAAGAAAAATCTTTTGAAGCCGCTGTAGACGGAGCGTTAGAAGCCATTAAAAGACAAATTGAAAAAGCAAAATAAACTTTTCAATTTTCTATTGAGTACTTCCTATTTTCTGCTTTTGAATTAGAATAAATTACCTGAATTTTTTTGTATACTAAGATAATAAGTTTTTAATTTAATTTGCTGCTTCTTTGAGAAGAGAGTATTATTCTTTATCTTTAAATGAATCAAAATAGAATACAACAACTGCTTGAATTGATTAACGAAGACCCTAACGACGCCTTTTTGCACTACGCATTAGGATTAGAATACCTTGCTGAAAACAACTTACATCAGGCACAACAATCCTTTGAAAAATCTCTCTCTCTTAATCCTCACTACATTCCTGCCTATTATCAATTAGGTATGCTCTTTTACAATCTTAACCATTCAGAAGAATCACTCCATTTTCTCAAAAAAGGATTGGAAATCGCCCAGCAAAAAAAGCAACTTAAAGATATTGCAGAATTTCAATCCGCTATTACCAACATTGAAAACAATTTATTATGAACAATCAATGGTATTTTGACATTGTGGAAATCTTTAAAGTAACTACCATTCTCTTTGCTGTTATTGACATTATCGGTTCTATTCCTGTTATCATCTCACTCCGACAAAGAGTAGGAGAAATTAATCCTTACAAAGCATCAGTGGTTTCAATGGGCATTATGATTGCTTTTCTGTTTTTAGGGGTATCCATCTTAGATTTAATCGGTGTTCAAATTTCCGATTTTGCCATAGCAGGTTCTTTGCTCATTTTTATTGTTGCTTTGGAAATGATCTTGGGCATACGAATCACCCGTGATGAAGTCCCTCAATCGGCCACAGTAGTTCCCGTTGCCTTTCCACTCATTGCAGGTACAGGTACTCTCACCACTTTACTTTCTATTAAAGCAGAATACAGCACCTTGTCTATTCTCATCGCCATTCTCATCAATGTACTCATCGTTTACATTGTTTTACGCAATCTGTATCGTATTGAAAAATTATTAGGCATCAGCGGCATTGCCATTATGAAAAAAGTTTTTGGAATCATCTTATTAGCATTGGCTATCAAACTATTCAGAAAATACACAGGTCTATGAAAGGGCTTTACACCATTGCACTGCTCATTCTTTCAAACACTTTTATGACACTCGCATGGTATGGTCACTTGCGATTCAAAGATCTTTCTCTCCTTAAAAATGTCGGATTAGTAGGCACCATCTTCATCAGTTGGGGCATTGCTTTATTAGAATACATGCTCATGGTTCCTGCCAATAAAATAGGAAGTAAAGTAAATGGCGGACCTTTTGATATGTGGCAACTCAAAATTATTCAGGAAACCATTTCCATTCTTGTATTCATCGTATTTACTCTGATTTTCTTTAAAACAGACCAATTACGACTGAATCACATCATCGGTTTTTTATTTCTCATTGCCGCCGTGTTTTTTTTCTTCAGAAAATAATTAATATCTCAAAAACTCCTCTATCTGTTGAATAATCGCTTCCTTCTGTTCCTGAATTTTAGATTCTTTTTCTCCCCACACTTCTTCCACTCTTGAAATCGGTAATTTATTGTAAAACACATTCATTCTCAAATACTGCAGCACCATCGCTAAATGGTCAATACCTCTTAAATTACCTGCTCTACCCGATGCCACTCCTGTCAAACAAACTTTTTTATAGTAAAAATATCTCGGATGAATGGCATCAATAAACAACTTGGAAATTCCGGCATAACTGCCATTGTACTCCGGCACTATCCAAAAAAATTTATCAGAATGAGCAATGTAATTTTGAATATACTCTTCAAATTTTTGTGAACGTTTTCCATACACCTCCTCAAATGCTATATCCTTTGGCAAATCTCTGAAATCCGCTAATACCACTCTCCCACCATGATATTTTTGACACACATAATCAAAATAAAATTGTGCTACCTTAAATGTATAACTATCCTCCCTATTAGTACCGCTGATAATCGTGATATTGGACATAAATTAAAATTTTGTGGATAAAATATCCTGCAGGTTAATAATAACTCTATTAAATTTGCAGGCAAATTTGCAAAAATTACTACTATGCGAATCACGTATTATGGACATTCTTGCTTTTTAGTAGAAGTAAATAACAAAAAAATTTTATTTGATCCTTTTATTTCGCCCAATCCTCTGGCTAAACACATTAATGTAAATTCCATTACCCCCCATTACATTCTATTGAGCCACGCCCACGAAGACCACATTGCCGATGCTTTGTCCATTGCCAAAAGAACAAATGCCAAAATTATCAGCAACTGGGAAATTTGTATGTGGGCTAATAAAAATGGTATCACCAACTTCCATCCCATGAACATTGGTGGAAAAATCAAATTGGACTTCGGCAATGTCAAAATTGTCAATGCCATTCACAGCAGCAGTTTCCCCGATGGAACTTATGGCGGCAATCCTATGGGATTTGTTATTGAAACTTCTGACAAAAACTTTTACTATTCAGGCGATACCGCCCTCACAGAAGATATGAAACTCATCGGCGATTACAGACAAGTAGATTTTTCTTTCCTACCCATCGGCGACAACTTTACCATGAGCGTAGATAATGCCATTATTGCTACGGATTTTCTGAAATGCAATAAAGTCATTGGAATGCACTACAATACCTTTGATTTAATTAAAATTGACGAACAAGAAGCCGTGCAAAAATTTTCCAGAGCAGGCAAAGAACTCCTTTTAATTCCTATCGGAAATACAATTGAACTCTAAATAAAGAACTTTATATTTTATGGGAAAAATAATTGCTATCGCCAATCAAAAAGGCGGCGTTGGAAAAACGACTACAGCTATCAACTTGGCCGCTTCACTGGCTGTTTTAGAATACAAAACTTTATTAGTAGATGCAGATTCGCAAGCCAATGCTACTTCCGGTGTTGGAATAGACCCTAACTCTATTACCGCAGGTCTTTACGAATGCATCATTCAAACCAAACATCCCAAAGACGTTATAGTATCAACTGAAACCCCCAATCTCTACCTGTTACCAACCAACGCCGAACTCATTGGTATTGAAATTGAACTCGTGAATTTGAGCGGACGTGAATACATGATGAAAAAAGCATTAGACCAAATCAAAAACGAGTACGACTTTATTATCATCGATTGTACGCCCTCCCTTGGACTAAGCGTCATCAACGCTCTTTGTGCCGCCGATAGTGTTATTATTCCTGTTCAATGCGAATACTTTGCATTAGAAGGAATGGGAAAACTCTTACAAACTATCAAAATCGTTCAAACACATTTAAATACAGAACTTGAAATTGAAGGCGTGCTTCTTACAATGTATGACTCCCGAACAAGATTAGCCAATCAGGTCGTAGAAGATGTAAAAACGCACTTTCAAGACATGGTCTTTAATACCATCATCCAACGCAATACAAAACTAGCCGAAGCGCCCAGTTTCGGAAAAACCATCATCATGCATGATGCCACTGGAAAAGGAACTATTAATTACCTTAACTTAGCCCGAGAAATTCTTCAAAGAAACAATCTGACAAGAATTCCTGATAATCAACGACAAATTAAAATGGAAGAATAATTCAAAATACTTTCAACTCCAATCTTATGAGTAATTCCAAAAAACCAGCCCTCGGAAGGGGATTAAGCGCCTTGCTGGAAAATGCTAAAACCGACATTACTACTAAATCTACTGAAAATGCTCCCGTATTGGGCTCCATCAGTAACATCCCACTCTCATCCATTGAAACTAATCCATTCCAACCCAGAACTGAATTTGAAGAAATCGCACTACAAGAACTCGCTCAATCCATCAAAGAACACGGCATCATTCAGCCCATCACCGTTCGCAAATTGGGCTACGATAAATATCAAATCATCTCCGGCGAAAGACGCTTCCGTGCCGCACAAATGGCAGGACTGAAAGAAATCCCTGCCTACATCAGAGTAGCCAACGACCAGCAAATGCTCGAAATTGCTCTCATTGAAAACATCCAAAGAGAAGATTTAAATCCCATCGAAATAGCACTTTCCTATCAACGACTTATTGATGAATGTCAGCTCACACAAGAAGAAGTCAGCAAACGTGTTGGAAAGCAAAGAAGTACTGTGGCCAACTACCTTCGCTTACTCAAACTACCTGCTCCCATCCAAAAAGCCCTTCAAACCAACAAAATAACAATGGGACATGCCCGAGCCCTTATAAATATTGAAAATGAAGACAAACAATTAGCCCTGTTTGCATTGATAATTGAACAAGACCTTTCTGTCAGAGAAGTAGAAGAACTGGCCAAAGGCGCAAAACTTAACTATAAACCAAAAGTAAAAAGAGATAAAACACCTTTATCTATTGAAGAAAAATTAATTTTCGGACAGCTGAAAGAACGTTTTGATAGATTTGTTGAATACAAAAAAAATGCCAAAGGCGGCGGAAAAATAATTCTCAACTTCAACAATGAAGAAGATTTAAACATTATCCTAAAAAAATTAGGTATTGAATAACTCTGAAAAAAATTTTTCATGCACTTAAAAGATTTGTATAAAAAAGCCCTTGACTTAGAATTTCTTACACTAGAAGAAGGACTATTTTTATACCACCATGCCCCACTTCCCGATTTGATGAACATTGCTCATTCTATTCGTAACATCAAAAAAAACAATTCCCCTTATGTAACGTGGATTATTGATAGAAACGTCAATACCACCAATGTTTGCGTAGCCAATTGCAAGTTTTGCAACTTTTATAGAGTACCGGGACATCCCGAAGCATACATTACCGATATTGAAACATACAAGAAAAAAATTCAGGAAACTTTTGATCTTGGCGGCGAACAATTATTACTTCAAGGTGGCCATCATCCTGAATTAGGACTAGAGTATTATGTCCATTTATTTAAAACATTAAAACAATTATTTCCCAACCTAAAACTGCATGCTCTTGGACCACCTGAAATTGTTCACATTGCACAGATTGGAAATTATTCTTATGAATATGTTTTAACCCAACTTATAGAAGCAGGAATGGACAGTATGCCCGGCCCCGGCGCTGAAATACTGAATGACAGAGTTCGTAGAATTATTTCAAATGGAAAATGTTCTGCAAAAGAATGGCTGGATGTAATGGAAGTGGCACACCAGTTAGGTTTAACAACCACTGCCACTATGATGTTCGGACATATTGAAACCATTGAAGAACGAATAGAACATTTAATTTTAATCAGAAATGTACAATCTAAAAAACCTAATCATTCCAAAGGTTTTATTGCTTTCATTCCATGGCCTTATCAAGACGAAGGCACATTATTAAATAAAGTCCGAAAAGTCAAAAATCAAGTAACAGCAGATGAATATATCCGAATGATTGCACTTTCTCGAATAATGCTTCCAAATATTGAAAATATTCAAGCATCGTGGCTAACGGTTGGTAAACAAACCGCTCAACTATGTTTATATGCCGGTGCGAATGATTTTGGCAGCATTATGATTGAAGAAAATGTAGTCAGTGCTGCCGGTGCAGATTATCATTTTGATGCTACGTCCATTCAAGAAGCCATAAAAGAAGCGGGCTTCATTCCTAAATTACGCAATCAACAATACGAATTTCGCCAACTACCAGAACTTGCGAATAGTACATAAAAAACAAGATGATGATCACAACTTTATCAAAAGTTTATCGTATAAAACAATAATCGCAAAAAGTTAAATAAAATTTTGCAAAAAAGAATTTTATATCCTACTTTTGTAACTCAAATTTAATTTATGGGACTTACTGCTATTATAAAAAATTTTTCCTGTGTCCTTTTAATACTCATATTATTTTCAACTGATTTCGTATATTCCCAAGATCCTCAATTCACTCAATTTTATGCTAATCCTTTGTACCTCAATCCCGCTTTTGCCGGCACTGCAAGATGTGCACGTATTACATTCAATTACAGGAATCAATGGCCTAATTTAAGTGGTACGTATGTAACCTATTCTGCCGGTTACGACCAACATTTTGATGTTTTAGCCGGTGGGATTGGAATTCTAGTTTTGACAGATGATCAGGCCAAAGGTACTTTAAAAACCGTTTCAGCTAGCGGAATATATTCATATCATTTACCAGTAAATAGGCATTTTTCTATTAAAATGGGCTTACAAGCCACATACTTCCAAAAACAACTTGATAAAACAAAATTGAACTTTGGAGATATGATTGACCCCAGAAGAGGATTTGTGTGGAACACCATGGAAGCAGTCCCCAATCAAAATAAAAGCAATTTAGATTTTGCCGCCGGAATTTTAGGATATAGTAAAAATTATTTTATTGGCGGTGCTGTGCATCATCTCACACAGCCAGATGAAGGTTTATTAGGCGTTGCAAAACTTCCCATGAAATTTACTGGGCACGCCGGCGCTATCATTAATCTTGAAAAAGGGGGAGGTAGTTATATTTCTCCTAATGTATTATTTCAGGCACAACAAAAATTTCAACAACTGAATTTAGGGCTCTACTATGTGAATGATATGTTTGTAGCTGGTCTTTGGTATAGAAATTCAGATGCGGTCATTGCTTTAATTGGTTTGCAAAACAAAAACTTTAAGATAGGATATAGTTACGATGTTACAATTTCAAAATTAGCCAGCAATACCGCCGGTTCTCATGAAATATCTTTACAAATTCAGTTTGAATGTAAACCTAAGAAAAAGAAATATAGAACCATTAGTTGTCCTTCTTTCTAAAAAAGATGTAACATTTTTTTATCGAATGCATTATATTATTAAAAATATAATTACATTTACCCCAAAATCAATAGAACTATGAAAAAAATACAACACAAAAAGCAGTGGCTTTCGATCGTCTTAACTGTTTTGTTTCTCTCCTGTGCCCAAGAACGCTCCCCTGTAACAGGGTGGGCCTATAATGACCCCTCTAATGGCGGTTTTGAAAAAGTACCTTATGAAGAGCAAGAAACAGGACCTGGACTTGTACTAATTGAAGGTGGTACCTTTACAATGGGAAGAACAGAACAAGATGTGCCTTTTGATTGGAATAATGTTCCACGTCGGGTTACTGTGTCCTCGTTTTATATGGATGAAACAGAAGTAAGTAATTTCTCTTATTTAGAATATTTGTATTGGACCGCCAGAGTTTTTGGACCTACTTTTCCCGATATTTATTACAAAGCATTGCCTGACACATTAGTATGGAGAGAAAAATTGGCTTACAATGAACCTTATGTAGAATACTATTTAAGACATCCATCGTACAGAGATTATCCGGTAGTTGGTGTAAACTGGTTGCAAGCAAATGATTTTTGCGCATGGCGTACCGATAGAGTGAACGAATTTATTTTAATTCGTGAAGGACTTTTAGAACACACACCCAATCCTACTGACCAGGATTATTTCAGTACAGAAGCATATCTATCCGGAAAATGGCAAGGTCAACTATTGCAAAAACTGCCTTCTTATGATGAAAATAACCCAGAAAGAGATGTACGAATGGAAGATGGTATATTTCTTCCTAAGTATCGCCTGCCGACAGAAGCAGAATGGGAATTTGCTGCCTATGGCTTAATTGGAAATACCATTGGAGAAAGAATTACCGATAGAAGAATTTATCCATGGAATGGACATGGCGTTAGAAATTCGGATGATAAATTCATTGGACAAATGATGGGTAATTTCATACGGGGCGCTGGTGATTATATGGGAATTGCTGGTTATCTGAATGATGCCGGTGATATTACTACACCTGTATATTCATACTGGCCTAACGATTATGGTTTATACAATATGGCTGGAAACGTTGCAGAATGGGTGATGGATGTTTATCGTCCTAATACACTTCAAGATGCAGATGAATTCCGACCCTTCAGAGGTAATGTGTTTGTTACACAACAAAGAGACAGTGCTACGCTGGTTGGTGGTCTTGGCGGAGAAATACTTGTAAATACTGATGGACCGGTTTATCAAAAATTTAAACATAAAGTAAATCCTCCCACCCAACACGGTGGAAGTGGTGAAACTACTGAGGTGGAAGATAGTGTTCTTACCGTATTGACAAAAGATCCTTATGGTAATAGCAACGCTACATCAGAAGGTAAATCCAACATTCCAGGAAGAGTGTTGTGGAGAGAAGTGTCCTCGGCCGTTCCTGCTGATAACTTAGATGAAAGAAGAAATTATAAAACATCCGACTATATTAATTACCTAGATGGCGACATGTACAGTTCTATTTACTGGGGTTCAGATGATGTAGAAGGTACCTTACAAGATAAAGGGGATAAATTAATGTACGAGTACGCCAAAACATCTTTAATCAATGATAAAGCAAGAGTAATCAAAGGCGGTAGTTGGAGAGACAGGGCCTATTATATGAGTCCTGGTGTAAGAAGATTTTTAGATCAAAGACAAGCTACAGCATGGTTAGGATTCAGGTGTGCTATGACAAGAGTAGGTAGCCCAAGAGGTTTAGGAAAATAAATTTCGCATTCAATTCTATTATTAACTGAAAAAGCCCATTATTTAATGGGCTTTTTTTATTATTGAGTACTAGTTGTATTTTTTCTGTATATTTCCACAAAAAAATTATGAAAAATTTTAATTTTAAATTCAGTGGTGTTTTAATATTTTTAATCAGCCATCTTCTTTTTTCTCAACAAAACAATAGCACCATTTTACCCAATACTTTAATTCTAAAAATAAAAGAACAATACAGAAATCAGTGTCATCAAAGTGAAATTATGATTCCAGATTTACAAAACATTTTCCAAAAAATTCAAGTTACATCCATTAAAAAGAAATTTCCGGAACAAGAACCTCCTCGTGAAAAATTTAATAAATGGGGTGATCCATTAGTGGATTTATCTTTGATTTATGAGATCAGATATTCACAAGATATTCCTATACAAAAAATAATTAATGCTTTAATGAATACCAATACTCTGGAATATGCAGAACCCTATTATATACCACAATTACTTTACACACCCAATGACCCTGCTGTTTCACTTCAATATGCTTTGACGAATATCCAGGCCTTTAATGCGTGGAATGTACATCAGGGAGACACAAATACTGTGGTAGGAATTACGGATACGGGCATAGAACTTACACACTCCGATTTACAAGGGAACGTCAAAAAAAATTACAACGATCCTATTGACGGAATAGATAACGATGGAGATGGATATGTAGATAATTTTCAAGGATGGGATTTGGGAACCAACGACAATGACCCCACCTGGCAAGGGAATGCTCATGGCATACACGTTACCGGCATAGCCGCTGCCAGCACCGATAATGCAACCGGAATGGCTGGTGTAGGTTTTAAATGCAGATATTTACCTGTAAAAATTGCGGATGCATCTGGAAATCTGGTAGCATCTTATGAAGGTATAAAATACGCCGCTGAACATGGATGTAAAGTAATTAACTGTTCATGGGGAAGTACCGCCGGCGGGCAATATGGTCAGGATATTATTAACTATGCTACGTTCAATTATGATGCCTTAGTAGTTGCAGCTTGTGGAAACAATAGTGCAGATCAGGAATTTTTTCCGGCAGCTTATGACAATGTTTTGGCTGTAGCCAGTACAGATAATACAGATGTAAAAAGCAATTTTTCCAATTATGGATATTATGTAGATATATGTGCACCCGGTTCTAATATTTATTCTACATGGAACGGTAACTCATACATTTTCAGTGGAGGTACTTCTATGGCTTCTCCTTGTGTGGCAGGCGGTGCGGCTTTGGTACGTTCTTATTTTCCATCATACAATGCTTTACAAACACTATATCGCTTAAAGCAAACAGCGGATAATATCTACGGATTATCCGGTAATGCTTCCTATCAAAATAAACTTGGTACAGGTCGTCTCAATCTGTACAGAGCTCTTACCGACCCTAATTTGCCTTATGTAGTATATCAAAATATCTCTGTATCCGATAAAAATGATGAATTATTCTTAAATGGAGATACACTACGCATTTCAGGAGAATTTAAAAACTTTTTAGCCAATGCTTCCAATCTTACGGCCACTTTAACCTGTCTTTCCCCAACTATTCAGGTAACTCCTTTAACCAATACATTCTCAATTGGCTCATTAAATACATTAGCCAGTGTCAATCATTCTTTAACTCCATTTACTTTTAAAGTTAATTTCAATTTTGCACCGAATACAGCTATTACATTTAAAATTGTTATTTCTGATGGTAGTAATTCCTGGACACAATTTTTCTATGTATACATGAATGCCACTTACATCAATATCACTGTGAATGATGTATTTTCAACCGGAACAAGTAATGGAAGAATAGGATACAACAGCACCAATCAAACTCAAGGGCTTGGCTTTACTTACAATGGCAACAATCTGTTGTATGAAGCGGGGCTTATGTTTGGCGTATCAACAACAAGCGTTTCAAACTGTGTAAGAAATGCCAGTGGCGGATACGACAATGAATTTACCACCGTTTCACCCATTGTGAAAATACCTTCAGGTTTTGCATTAAGCGATATGGACACGTATGCAAAATTCAATGACGCTGCTTCTTCCACCCCTATGAATGTAGAAGTAGAGCAAAGAACATTTGCATGGAGTACAATTCCCAATACCAAATTTATCATCTGGGAATATACTTTTACAAACAATGCATCTTCTACACTCAATAATTTTTATGCCGGAATCTTTGCCGATTTTGATATTGATGCTTCCAGTTTTGCGGATAATAAATGTGCTTATGATGCGTCCACAAAAATGGGATATACTTATAGAACTACCGGAACACCATTGTTTGCTGGTATAAAACTACTGACTTATTCTGTTAGTCCTGTTTTTTACGGCATTGATAATATCAATGGCGGCGGCGGTGGTGTTAATCTTTATGATGGTTATGACAAATCTGAAAAATATATCACGCTTTCAACACAGCGATTGAATGCAGGGCAAGGCACAACCGGAAATGATGTAATTGAAGTAATGTCTGCCGGACCACTGACTATTAACCCAGGCCAAAGCGTGAAAGTGGCATTTGCCCTAATAGCGGGTGATAGTTTGCAAGATCTAATTAATTCTGCTAATCAAGCACAAGTGATGTACGATAATTTGCCGCTTGTAGTAAAAAATTTTAAGGACAATAACAGTTATCTTATCTATCCTAATCCTGCTAATGATTGGCTATTCATCAGCACACAGGATAACTTGAATAAATATATTGAAGTTACAGATATTAATGGGAAAATAGTGTATCGTAATGCTTTCAAGGAAAATGTCTTTGCTCTATTCATACAAAATTGGTCAAAAGGAATTTATTTTATTAAAATTGCCAGCGACAAAAATACCTTTACACAAAAGTTCATCATTGAATAAATAGTATGAAAACTAACTCTTTAAAAGGCACTGGTGTTGCCATTGTAACGCCCTTTACCAAATCAGGAAAAATTGATGAAAAAGCATTACAAAAGTTAGTCCAACATTTAATCAAAGGAAAAGTTGAATACCTTGTAGTATTAGGTACAACAGGCGAAAGCGCTACATTAGACAAAGAAGAAAAAAAACAAGTTATTCAAATTATTAAGGAAGAAAATAAAAACAAACTTCCATTAGTTTTAGGTATTGGCGGGAACAATACATACCACATCCTAAAAGAGTTTGAAACATTTGATTTCTCAGGCTTTTCAGCGATACTTTCTGTTTCACCATATTACAATAAACCATCACAGGAAGGGATTTATCAACACTACAAAGCACTAGCAAATGCCTCGCCTTTGCCGATAATACTTTACAATGTTCCGGGCCGAACGTCTTCCAATATTCAGTGGCAAACTACTTTACGATTAGCCAATGATTTTAAAAACATCATTGGAATCAAAGAAGCATCTGGCAATGTGGAACAAATTATGAAAATCATTGCCAAGCGTCCCAAAGATTTTTTAGTAATTAGCGGTGATGATAATCTCACATTGCCGCTCATTGCTGCTGGTGCAGATGGTGTCATTTCAGTAGTGGCGAATGCCTATCCAAAACGTTTTTCTGAAATGGTTCGTGCAGCATTAAAAGGTGATTTTGAAAAAGCAAGAAAACTACATTATTCGTTGTTATTCTTTACAGAACAATTATTTGCAGATGGGAATCCCGGTGGTATTAAATATGCATTAAATAAGCTGGGTATTATTCAAGCGTATTTGCGTTTGCCTTTAGTAGTACCCAATAAAATTGTTCAATCGGAAATTGAAAAACAAATTCAGTTAATAGGTAAAGATTAACTATGTCCGCTAAAAGTTTATTATTAAGTGCCCAACAAATTGAGCTTAAAATTCAAAGATTAGGTAATGAAGTAGCAGAGCATTATTATAATACCCAAAAACTTTTTGTATTTGGGATTGAAGAACAGGGTTTGAAATTAGCAGAACGAATTTGTCAAGAAATCAAAAAAAATATATCTATTCCATTGGAATTACACAAACTTTCTATCAATAAAAAAGCTCCTATTGGGTCAGTAAAATTAGAAGAAAATATATTAAAAAAATTAAATAATAAGGATGTATTACTCGTAGACGATGTATTAAATAGTGGTAAGACCCTGTTTTATGCCTTACAAGCTTTTGTAAACATTGATTTAAATTCATTAAGAGTGTTGGTTTTAGTGAATAGAAACCATCAGCAGTTTCCTGTGTATCCTGATTTTGTAGGAATGACTTTATCTACTACATTTCAAAATCACATAGAAGCTGTACTGAATACTAAAACTACTTCGCAGGTCTTTCTATTGAACCGATAAACATGCTTTCACATAAAGAGATAAAAGATTTAAAGCTGAATTTGCTGTTACAGATTACAAAGTCCATTAACAACAATGTTTCCGTTGAAGAATTATTGAAAATATATAAAGATTTTTTACATAAAACTTTGTCTATACCAAAATTGTGTTTATTCATAAATAACACTCTCAATACATCTAATGAGCATCAGGAAGAATGGGAATGTTTGATAAAAATCGGATTAAAAAAAGGTCGCCATGTAGCGTTTGAAAAAAAATTATTATTAATAAAAGACATTGCCACTTTAACGACCTTTCAAAGTGCTTTGAGTACAGAATTTGATGTGGTCGTTCCTGTTTATCACAAATCCATTCCGCTTGCTTATCTGCTGATGGGTGACGTGGATCCTGAAAAAATCGGGATGAGCCCAGTGGTTCAGCATTTGCCTTTTGTGCAAACACTAACGAATATCATCGTGGTGGCCATTGAAAATAAAAAATTATATCGCAAAGCCATTCAGCAGGCCGAAATAAATAAAGAAATAGAATTAGCACGACAAGTACAAGCCATGCTACTGCCGCAGTATTTACCTTATACAAAAAATATAAAAGTAGCGGCAGATTATATTCCTTTTTCACTTATTGGAGGAGATTATTATGATATCATTCAACTTAATAACCATGAATACATTTTATGTATAGCAGATGTTTCGGGCAAAGGTATCTCTGCGGCTTTACTAATGAGTAATATACAGGCCGCTCTTCGTACCGCTCTTGAATTTACACACAACCTAAAAGACATTATCATTCAGATTAATAAAAGAGTCATTGAAAATGCTAAAGGAGAAAAATTCGTCTCTCTTTTTCTTGGAAAAATTAATTTACAAAGTCAACAATTAACATATATCAATGCAGGGCATAATCCGCCTATTTTGTGGTTAGATAATCAATTAGCATACTTAGACAAAGGAACAAGTTTGTTAGGTTTTTTAGATCAACTGCCATTTATTGACTTGAATATATTGGATTACAAAAAAGAACTCTTTTTATTTTCTTACACAGATGGGCTCACTGATTTTCTCGATTTATTTAATATTGATCTAAGGCAACTGACTGATTTTTTATCAAAGCATAGACATAAAACGGTGATAGAAACTAAAAAACAAATCCTGAATTGGATCCATCAATTACAAAACAAACAGAATATTTTAAAGGATGACCTGGCTATATTTATAATGCAATGCTGTGCCTGAAAAAATCAGCGATTACTCTTGTTCTTCACTAATTTTTATCACAATTTCAGCCAATACTTCATTATCAGTGATTTGTTCTAGCTTAAAGTAGGCATTGTTTCCATACAATAATTGCAATCTATCCAAAGTGTTTTTAATTCCTATACCATTAGTAGCGTTTTCGGTCTTTTGAATCTTACCGGAATTGATAATGGAAACAAACCACATCGGAAAAGCCAAACGGGAATATATACGGATATTACCGCCTTTGGGTTGTTTAGCAATACCGTGTTTAATAGCATTTTCTACCAAGGTCTGAATCATCAAAGGCGGTATTGAAAACTGCAATGTTTTAGGATCAATTTCAAATGAATAATTTAATCGCTCTTCATATCTAATTTTTTCAAGAGATAAATAATCTTTCACAATACTGATTTCATCTTCAAAATGAATTTCTTTATTTTTCTGAGCCGATAAAATATTTCTCAGGATATTAGAGAGTTGTGTAATAGCTTCTCTTGATTTTTGAGGTTCTTCGTCTATCAATGCACGAATACTATTTAAAGCATTGAATAAAAAGTGTGGGTTGAGTTGGGACTTTAATATATTTAATTCCACCTCACGATTGGCGGCCTCTAATTTTAACTCCGTAATTTCTTCTTTCCTATAATTGATGACATAATTTATACCAAAATACCCTACATTCCATACTAAAAAAACCACATAAAAATTATAATATCCGGACACATCTAAAAACGCTGTATTATCAGAATTTTTATTTAAAACACCTAAATAGCAGCCAATCCATTGAACAATATTGAAAAACAGATAAGACAATATAACCGGCGATATTAACGTCACAAGAATCTGAACATACAAAGGTTTTTGAATGACAAGAATTTTTTTTAGAAAAAATCGGTAAACATGAGAGATTAAAAACCCAATGAATAACCACGACAAATAAAACAATATTACATTTACATTCAACGGTAAAGCTATCTTGTAAAACAAAACATGAATGAGTGTAAAAACAAGCCAGCCGCTAAACTGAGCAATATAATACCAACGATTGGTCTTAAAATATCGGATAATTTCATTTACCATGTGTCTGGCAATATTTTATAGGGATTTAAGATATTATTAGGATCAAATGTTTTTTTTATACCATAAAATAAATGAAAATGTGCGGATGTAAAGACAACAGGCAAATAATTTTTTTGTACCCAGCCAATGCCATGTTCACCACTAATAGTGCCCCCTAATGACTTACATACTTCAAAAATTTCTTTAATAGCATTCGGTAATTCTTCATTCCATTTATCATCCTCCATTTTATCTTTGATAATATTTACATGCAAGTTCCCATCACCGGCGTGTCCATAACATACAGAATGAAAGCCATATTTTTTTCCAATATCTTTCACCTTTTGCAATAATTGTGGTAAAGCAAATCTTGGCACTACTGTGTCTTCTTCTTTATAAACAGAATTACTTTTCACTGCTTCACCTACTTTTCTTCTAATTTTCCAAAGCGTGTTTTTTTCTTCTTCTGTTTCTGCCATCATGGGTTCAGTTGTTTGAGGATATTTTTCAAGTACCTGATTTAATTGTTCAAGCTGTACCCAAATATCCTCCTTTGTAAGTCCCTCTAATTCAATTAAAAGCAATGCCCTTGTTTGTTCAGAAACCCGAATATTAGAAATGTGATTATACTTCATACTCCAATCTATAGCATCTTTTTCCATAAATTCCAGAGCAGACGGCACAATATGATTTAAAAGAATAGCATTCACAGCTTTACAGGCCTCTATCTCGCTTTGAAATGAAAACAATAACAAGACATTGTGCAGCATTTTAGGGACTACTTTCACTACAATCTTTGTAATTATTCCTAATGTACCTTCACTCCCAATAAATAAATGCGTTAAATTATATCCTGTTGAATATTTTAGAGTATTGGCACCAGTCCAGATAACATCACCAGTCGCCAACACCACTTCAAGATTCAAAACATAATCACGGGTTGTTCCATACTTGACAGCTTTCGGACCTCCACTGGCGTGCGCCACATTTCCGCCAATTGTACTCACTTGCCAACTCGCAGGATCTGGCGGATAAAACAAACCATAAGGTTCTAATGCTTTTTGTAATTCATAATTTATCACGCCAGGTTCTACGATTGCCTGAAAGTTATCCGTATCAATTTTCAATATTTTATTCATTCGTCTTGTAGAAAGCACTACTCCACCACATACAGGTAGTGCACCTCCACTCAAGCTCGTTCCTGCACCGCGCGTGGTTACTGGAATTAATTGTTCATTACAATACTTTAAAATCTTACTGACCTCATCAGCGTTTTCAGGAAATAAAACTAAATCCGGATAAAACATTAAGTCCTCTGTTTCATCGTGTGCATAATCATACAACAGTGCTTTATCTTTGATTACTCTTGTATCACCTAATAATTCAACAAACCATTGAATATCGCTTTCATCCATTATTTTATACTTGTTTTTACTCATCTTCTTTCTTTTGTTGTTCTTCTTCTTGTTGTTGCTGCATTTGTTCTAATTTCCGTTTAAATAATTTCACGGTAGTTTCATTACCAATAGTATATTGAAAAGAAGGCCCTTTATCCACATCTTGTTTTCTATTTTTAGATTTCATTTCTTTAATCGTGTTATTAAATTCTTTATTGGAAGAGATGGCTTTCATCACACCCTTAAAATACTCAAAATAATACCAGGTCGTTGGATCCGGTTCTAAGTATATTGTTAGCTTATCACCTCCGCTTTTCATTTTATCTATTTTAATAATACCCGGTATTTGACGATAAATTTCATTTGATAATATATTGGCAAGGCCTAATTTTCCTGAGCTTATAAAGGATTTGGATTTGGCATCATACACCATTTGCACATCATTAAAGAAAAATGTTTTTTCTAACTCATCCGGAAATTTTTTGATATTTCCATAAAGATTTAAATCCGAAATGATTTTATCTGCCTTTTCTTTTGATACATATTCAGCAAGATATTTAGAATAAGAACCACTGCTGAAATCGGTTGGCGTCAGAGTATTCAAATAAACTTGTAAATCTTTTGCCATCGTTTTCAACAGACCTTTATCAAAAAAGAAATCTATTAACAGCATTGTTTTAATACTTAACGAATCATTAACCGTAATGTGTTTGGCATTTCCAGCGGGTTGTACTTTCACCTGTCCCAAATCCAAAGCCATATCCATTTTTCCTTCACCATACACTTCACAGGTATTGACGTTGAGAGAGAGAAAATTTCCCGGCATATTAAATTCAGTCAATTTTTCTTTTGACGCAATTTGATATTCTCCGATTTCTTTGTCAAAGGTCAAATACCCATAAGCCCCAACTATCAACTTATCATTTTTCCTGTATTTCGATGAAATAAACCCACTATACACAGCTGTAGTATCTTGTGCATACATAATAGCATTGACAACAGGATTACCAAACATATCTTTACCATCTTGCGGAACAGGAATCTGAATGTCCATTGGATCAATGTCTCCTTCAAACTTTAAATAGGCCTTTTTAATTTTCGTACAAGGATGTTCAATTTTTGTTCCACCTTCAAATCTTAAAAACTGATTAGAAGCAGAGAGCTTTACCGTGCCTGCAAAGGTAAAAAAGTCATTTAATTTAAAGTTATCTTTTTCTTCAATTTTCCCAACTGCTTTTGTTTCTCCTGCTGTATCGGGCTTAATTGTATTAAAATAAATTGGATATTGTTTTTCATTTTCATCCACATAAACATATTCGCCACTGGCAAGGTAATCTCTTCTTGAAAAGATGTTTGCTGTAACTTTTTTAATCGTGTGAAATTTGGTAACCGTATTACACAAAATAGTAGCATTTTTCAAAGTATCCATTACAGCATTCTTATAGATAATAACTTTTCCGCTGTCCGTGAAAATTTTTGCATCAGCGGTTTTAATAAATGGCACATTGATACAACGAATAATATATTTCCGCAAATTAAACTTAGCCGCCGGCGCAAAAAAACGAAGAGAGTCCTGTTTGGGATGAATACTGATAAATTCTGGTCCTTCTATATCCAAATCGCTCTCTACCTCGGTATTAATTCTCTGTTGTTCATCTCCTAATTCTATGTTTTCGTCATCCATATACCACTTAAATCTATCCATATAAGCAATATACTGATTCTTATCAAAACGCACATAAGACCCTTCTCCATTGGTAACAAACTCTCCTACCCGATTATCAAAGTCAATTTTAGCATTCATATTGTTGGTAGAAAAAGCCAATCCTTCTTCCGCCAATGCTTTCAAGTAAAAATTACAAGTATCCGAAAAAAACTTTCGTTTATTAAACAACATCTTTTTCGCTGTTAAACTGGCTATTTTTTCAAATTCTACCTTTCCATTACCTGTCAATTGCGACTCCGTTAGATCCAACCTTCCGGTAAATTTTACTTGTTCTTTATAGGCAATGATAGGTTTTTGTAAGGACCTGACTTGTAATAATTTTGCCTTTGGAACAAAATGTATTTGGACCGTATCTCCGTGTGCTACCGGGCATTCAAAGGGGGCTTCCTGCTCTTGCACATCAAAGGTCTGTGCTATACCATTTGTAGAATCCGGGAAAAAGATAAAATCATCTGATCTTGAAAGCGATGAAGAAAATTTTAAATCACCTGTACCACGCAATCCACGATTGCTTAAACGAATTTCATTTTTATAATTCCCTGTCTTACCATACGTGTCGTATCCATCGGGCGGTGTATTACGAATAAACCCAAGAGAATAATCACTTTGTAAAGTCAAAGTTTCCCGAAACACCGGAAATATGCCTGCTGATGAAAACGTGCCATCAAATCGTAAACGCTCATTCCTGAAATTATCCACACTATCTATTGTAAACGGATCTATTTTAAAGTAAAAATTATTCCGGTTATACACAGATTTGAAAATCTTTTTAGAATCATAATACGCATAACTTTCCTTGAAAGATTGAAAAATAGGAAACGAAGGAGCTTTCCCCCAACCCGACTTATTTTTAGGGGCATCTATCCGCAATTCACCAGACGCATCTTCAATTTTGGTCTGCACTTGCCTAAATTTCTTTCTACCATATTCATCAACATCGCCTGTCTCCACATAGATTTTAATACTATCTATCGTTTTCATTTTTACTTTAAACTCCTCATAATCAAAAGCAAAGTCCTTTCCGTGGAATTCAAATTTTCCAGACGCCACCACACCCGAAAAATTAAAATTGCGATTCTTTTTCAACAATACCATCTGCTCTTTTGGAAATACAAATACTTTTTGTGTATCACTTAATAAAATTAATTTGACTCCATAAATTCTTAAATCATAATTTAATAAATTTAATATCGCATTATCTTTTCCAGGAATAACGGAGTGAATCGTTAATCTATCATAATCTTTTTTATGTTTCACATATTCCATATAATCCAATAGTTTTTGTTTGACTGTTATTACATCCGTCGCAGGATTGTAAAATATCAAATTAAAACTGGCTACCTGCATAATGATGGGACGCAAATCATTTTGCAACATATTGACATAATGTGCTAAATCTACCACCGTAAAAGGCATTTTATTATTCATATTGTAATATTCAAAAATCTTCTGAACAATGTTAAACCCACCAATTTTGATGGCTTGTGCCTTATCCTGAGAATAAAAACTTTCGGACTCAAAATATGCTTCCCCTTGTACATTCGTTGGTAAAAAATTAAATTTCATCAACGAATCTTCTGTATTCCATTCAATCTGCTCCACATACACATCTACTTTATGGTAAGTATCTGTAAACGGTGTTTTTTCAATCCCTTTATCTCCTCTCAATAATACCATTTTCTTTTTGCTCACATCATAATTAAAACCAATATACGGATGATAAATACTATCGTTTTTCAAAAATATCTTTACCTCTGCTCCATAAGCTACAATACGCTCTTTATTCATCGCAAACGAAGGCGCACTCACTACTACAAACTTTTGATTGTTTTTCTTCAAAATAACTCTTGCTGGATTTTCAGCATTCCCAGTGCCAACAAACTTATCTCCACGCATTCCAAAACCGCCATCATAATCTACATTAGGATAAATATCTTTCACTAACAAACGCTTGGAATACGAATCAAATCGGGGATAAGTATCCTCTGTCTTTTCTGTTATGATTTTATCTGTCAATCTTCCAACTTGTGGTTTGTCAAAATACTGCTTCCCATAAAACACAGCAGAATCCGAAGTGTATGTCCCATTTCTACAATCTATTACATATTTTTTGATTTGCGCATACGTATCCTCCGATAATCCTACTCTTCTCCAACTTACCTTTCCACTTTTACCATAAATCTTCTTCTGATTAGGATAATAAATACCAGATGTTTCTTCAATAGAAATTGAATCATTCCGTGTATTTTTACCAATAATAGTAGTATTCTGATATTTTAATCGTGGTACACTATCAAACTCTAATACAAAATCATTGGTTTGTGTTTTAAAAATAAAAGATGCCGTATAAAAAGTATTGTCTTTGTATAAATTCTCACACATCTCTAAAATATCCTGCAAATTCTTAACCTGTCGGCTATTCAAGGCCTTTGCAAATACAGAATAAAAATTTTGAAACTTCGCCCCATCCACCTTATTCTCAATAATATCATAAATTATTTTGTAATACTTCACAAAGTACGGAAATGGCTTTAATTTTTTTTGAACAAAAAGATTACTCGTTTCTATAATATTTTGTTTGTAAAAACCCGCTATTTGATTATTTTTCCAACGTTTTGAAAAATCTTCCAGAAATTCTTCAGATTCTTTTTTGTTGCCGGCATTAGCATTAAAGTATTCCTCAATTTCTTTCAAAAACTTTGTCGTATCATTGGAAAATGAAAATGTATTTTTCTGTGCATTAATTTTTAACACAAAAAACAATGCATAAATAAATAAAAAACTAATCCCTTTCTTCATTCTAACATTTTTGCCAAAAATACACACAATCACTATAAAATGACAAATCATCTAACTATTTTCAATCCACAAAGTTTTCAACAATTTTTATCACAACATCAAACGTATTAATACCTACTTTTGCAAAAAAACTAATGAAACATTTTCATATAATATTCATAACTCTTATTCCTTTATTATTAAAAGCACAAATACAAAGAGAATACTACGACCCCGAAGAAAAACATCTCAAAATTGAAATGCATACCTACAAAAATACACCTCACGGAAAATATTTAGAATACCACAAAAACGGACAATTGTCCATTGAAGGATTTTACACGATGAATAAAATGGACAGCATCTGGAAATATTATTATGACAACGGCAAGATCAAAGGAATAGAACGATACAAAAATGGCGTCAAACACGGCACCTTTCTCTATTACTACAAAAACGGCCATAAAGCCCGCATTGCCAAATTCTACAAAGATATTCCAGATAGTACCTGGACCACCTATTTTGAAGACGGCACTATTGAAAGCATTGAAACATTTGATAAAGGCAAAAAAACTGGAAAATGGATTTACTATTACCCCAATGGCAAAGTCCAATCCGAAGGAAATTTTGAAAACAACCAAAAACAAGGCGAAGTAAAAATCTACTACGATAACGGCACTCTATCCGATATTGAAAATTACTGCAATAACAAGCCCTGCAAAGAATGGAAAGGATTTTACAAAAATGGTCAACTCAAATATCTGAAAACATTTGAAGATACTCTACCCAAACTTATTGAAATGTACGACGAAAAGGGCAATGCACTCGTAAAAAACGGAAATGGTAAAATTACAACAACGTATGAAACAGGCATCATCAAATCAATGGGAGAATACAAAGACGGCCACCAACACGGCCTCTGGCGCTTCTTTCACCCTAATGGCGAATTAGATTATGAAATTACTTACGAAAAAGGGATATTAAACGGCTACTACTCTTCTTACTATTCAAACCATCGCATTAAAAGCGAAGGACAATTCACCAACAACAAAAAAAATGGCCTCTGGAAATTTTACTACGAAAATGGAAAACCTGAAATGATTGGCTATCTCAAAGATGGAAAAAGAGATTCTCTCTGGACTTATTATTATCCCAACGGAAACATAGAATCGACAGGGCTTTTCAAAGACGACAAAAAACAAGGTGAATGGAAATTTTATTACCGAACATCTGAACTATGGCGTACAGGAACTTATGTAAATGACATTAAACACGGACATTGGACGACTTACTTTGAAAGTGGAAAAAAACTTCAGGAAGGCGATTATCTCAATGGCAAAGAACACGGCGAGTGGACACAATGGTGGGAAAATGGCAAAACAAAAAGCATTGGACATTTTGACAAAGGCACAATGGTCGGCGAATGGAAAGCATGGTTTGATAATGGCAACCCCAACTATATTGGATATTACAATAAACTCGGCGGAAAACAAGGCAAGTGGACCTACTGGTATCCCAAAGGACAACTCAAAGAAATCATTCACTTTGTCAATAACATCCGACACGGTTTATATCAATCCTATTACGAACGCGGCGGCTTCCTTGAAAGCGAAGGTAAATACAGAAAAGGCCATCAGCACGGCAAATGGAAATACTATTATGAAACAGGAGTATTAATGCGGGAAAATAACTTCAAAAAAGGCAAACTCTCTGGCGAAAGCATTACATACTATCCCAATGGAAAAATCCAAGTTATCAGCCAGTATAAAATCATCAAAGATAAAAAAACAGTAAAACCTACCAGTGTCCCACATGGCAAGTGGTATTATTTTGAAAAATCTGGAAAACCTTCTGTTACTATTGAATACAAAAACGGTGAAAAAATATCCAACAATGTTATTCCAATTGGAAAACAAAAACGATAATATATGGAAATTATTTTACAATCCATCCTTACTTGTCCAATTTGTGGCCACCAAAAAGAAGAAATAATGCCTACCGATGCTTGTCAATTTTTTTATGAATGTGAGAAATGCCATACCATTCTAAAACCCAAGAAAGGCGACTGTTGCGTATTTTGTAGTTATGGAACAGTGTCTTGTCCTCCCATCCAAAAAGAAAAACAAGAAAATCAAAACAACTCACACTGCTGCAACTAATTTGAGACCGCTGCAAAACGAGGATTGCTATTTTAAAATAGCAATCCTACCCTCAAGAACAAAGGGCTTATTTAATGCGTGAAGAGAGCTTGACGCGGATATGGGAATTTTTTTCTATGAAAAAAATCATTACGGCTCAGTATCTCATTACTATGAGTTGACAACGGCCCCTATAGACATAGCTCATTACCTACAGCTACACTAAGCTCATTAGCAGCTGCTTTGCGCACCCTTACCCAATCATAATAAGTATCCTGTATATCACCACACGTACTTTCCTCAAAATTCCCTAACATAATCCAATTTAAATTTTTACTCCATGTAAAGGTAGAAGTGGTGTAAGTATTAGTGTAATCTCTAAAGAAACCCACTTGATTGGGCAAAATTTTTTCTCCCATAATGTACGGTACCCCATCCGAAGAGGTCCATATATTATTATTAGCTACTATAGCATAGCCTGCACTTGCGCCATTCCCTACCCATACTCTGATTGCTTGTGAAACGGCTCCTCTCATATAATGAATGACTGCTTCACCGCAAGTATTGCTACCACATCCACCTAATTGACTGCTGTTGGCTTCTAAATTTCCAGAATAATAAATTCC
>CAZNVL010000022.1:0-27806 GCA_964576565.1 uncultured Flavobacteriaceae bacterium
AGTTGGTTGCCTTCCATAAAATAATCTTTGTAAGATAATCCTGAAAGGACTTGTGAATTCAGGGTATTGGAATAACAAAGCAATAGTATAAATATACTACTTATACAATAAAGTTTTCTCATGTGTTTTATTTTTGCTCTCTAAATTACAGAATAATTTATTTATTTGAAAGAAAAAAGAATGAAATTTAAATTTCTGATTTTCAGTTTATTTATTGGAAAATAATTTACAAAAAGCGAATAGATTAGTCCAATTCCAAGTCCAAAATTCTTCTTTTTGATTTTTGTGGTGGGAAAAAGAAACGTTTGTTTTCTTTGAAGAAATAAAGGATGAAATAAAGAATGACAGGACTGCCGAAAGTAAAGAAAGAAAGATAAATAAAATATTTTCTGATTTTGACAGAACTAATACCTAAATGTTTGCCTATAGATTCACAAACGCCAAAGGCATTTTGCTCAAACCAGAAAATAATTTTTTTAATCATATCGCAAAAGTATTAAAAAAGTTCCAATTATTGTTGCAAGAATAAAAAATAATTACACTTGCAGCAATTATTGTGGGATGAAGCATTTAGCACGATTTATATTGAAGTACAGGACTTTTCTGACAATTTTTATTGTGGCATTGACGATTGTTTTGTCGTATTTTGCGAAGGATGTTCGTCCTGCTTTTCAGTTTGTAAAGTTGTTACCAGACAAGGATGTGGCTACTATTCAATATGAAAAGTTTAAGAGGTATTTTAAGCAAGATGGTACTATTCTTGTTATTGGTATGGAATTTCATTCGTTGTATCAACCAAACGTATTTAAGGAATGGCATTTATTGGGCGATAAAATCAAACGGATTTTTGGTATTCAATCGGTGGTAAGTATTGACCGATTGCTGGCTATTCAATATAACGATTCTCTGGAAAAATTTTCTACTCAAACTATTCCTTTGCCTGAAAAGATGGATTCTTCATCGGTTTCAGAATATCTGGATCAAATTCAGGAGTATAAATTTTATGAAGATATTATTTTTAATAAGAAGAAAGATATTGTTGTAATGACCATTACTTTTAATGAAAAAGAACTGAATTCTGAATTACGATTAAGTATTACGGATTCTATTGTTAAACACGTTGATCATTTTGAAAAGCAAACAGGAGTGGAATTACATCTTTCGGGAATGCCGTTTATTCGCACTACGATGATGCGAAAAATTTCATCTGAAACAACACACTTTTTTATAGTGGGATTATTAGTAGTAGGTATGTTGTTATGGTTTTTCTTTCGTTCGCCATTAGTCATTTTATTTTCTGCATTGGTAGTGGTATTTGGGGTTGTTTCGGCATTGGGCTTGATGGTATTAATGGGTTATCAATTATCTATTTTATCGGGTTTGTTACCTGCATTGCTGATTATTATTGGTGTTCCGAATTGTATTTTGATTATCAATAAATATCATCACGAGTTACGGGCGGGCTATCCTGTTGAAAAGGCATTAGAGTTGGCGATACGCAGTGCGGGGAGTTCTTTATTTTTTGCGAATATTACTACTGCAATTGGGTTTGCAGTTTTATCTTTGATTGACAATCAGATATTGTATGAGTTTGGGATTATTGCTTCTGTGAGTGTGATGTTAGTGTATGTGTATTCAATTGTTTTGATACCTTGTATATTCAGTTGGTTGCCTGCACCAAAGGAGAAACATTTGATGCATCAGGAGAAGAAGTGGTTAAAGAAAAGTTTGAACAGCATTGCATTATGGACAACGCATCATCGGAAATACATTTTTATTTCTGTTGTGATTATTGCTATGATTGGTTTTTATGGATTTACCAAAATACGAGCCATTGGGTATGTGGTAGATGATGTGCCGCAAAAGGAAAAAATGATGCAGGATGTTCGTTATTTTGAAGAGAAAATGGGTGGTGTGTTGCCATTTGAAGTGATACTTGATACTAAAAAGCCCAGAGGAGTTTTTGCTAATAATGGAAGAGTATTGTATCGTTTGCACAGAGCACAAAAGTTATTGAAGGAATATTCTGAATTAAGCCGTTCGCTGTCGGTGGCAGATGCGGTAAAGTTTTTGAATCAGGCGTATAATGGAAAATATAGTATGCCTTCGGTTGCTGATTTGAAAAAGATTTCGGAAGTATTGAAAACAGATGGGTTTAATGGACAGTCATCTACAAGTAAAAATTTGATAAAAAATTTTATTGATACATCTTATCAGGTAGCAAGGATAACAGCACAAATGAAAGATATTGGATCTGTAAAAATTAAAGATTTTTTGAAAAACATTCAACCAAGATTGGATAGCATTTTTAATTATGATGAGGACAAACAAGAATGGTTGCCGAAAGAGGAAAAGGTTGAAATTAGTATTACAGGCAATAGTATTTTATTTTTGAAGGGAAATGATTTTTTGGTGGAGAATTTAATTGAAAGTATTGTAACGGCGATTATTATCATTGCGGTATTGTTATTATTGTTGTTTAGAAATCCGTTTATGCTTTTGGTAGCGATTATTCCTTGTTTGTCATTATTAGTAACAGCGGGTATAATGGGTTATTTTGGAATACCGCTCAAACCAAGCACTTTGTTGGTGTTCAGTATTTCATTTGGTATTGCAACGGATGGGAATTTGTATTTTCTTACACGATTTAGAAATGCGATTAAGCAACAGCATAAAACGTATGATGAAGCCATTCGCCTGACTATTCGTGAAATTGGAATGAGTATGATTTACAACGGATTAGTGTTGTTTTTTGGATTTGGGATGTTTATTGTTTCAGATTTTGGAGGTACAAAAGCATTGGGAGTTCTCACAGCATTTACTTTATTGGTGGCGTATAGCGTAGATTTGATTGTTTTGCCCACTGTTTTATTGACGTTTAAGAAATTGTTCAAAAAAGGTTTAGAATGAGTGTGTGGGGTGTAGAGCGTTATTTTAGAAGTCAATTATTTTTATTTGTAAGTATAATGGTTGTATGTAATTTTTCAAATGTATTTGGTCAGGAAGCATACATAGATTCGTTAAGATGTCAATTAGAACGAGATTCTGTAAAAATTTTCCGAGTGAAAAGATATTTGCCGATTTTAATTGTGGATACAAGGAATTCTTTTATTAGTACTGCAAAGGTGAATATTGTAGGGATTCAAGCGGGTGTGGTGTTTAGAGAAAAAGATATTGCAGGTATTGGTGGGTATAAAATTTATTTACCATTTAAGATTATAGATAATAATAATTTATATCGCTTGAGGGTGAATTACTTCACATTGTTTTATCAAAAAGTTTTGTTGGAAAAAAGGTTTTTTGAAGTAGATGTGATGGGAGAGGCGGGTATAGGTGGATTTAATGTGCATAGGTTAGAGAATGGCCAGGAGATCTTTGTAAAAAGAGGGAGGTTTAATTCAATGGGCGTTTCCGTTGTAAATACATTTAAAGCGCTAAAATGGCTGGGATTACAAAGTATGTTGGGATATAGGTGGATGTTGCAGAAAGAGTATTATTCCACTTTTTCTGGTTGGTTTTATTCTTTGGGTATCTGGTTTTCTGTAAAGGATTTTGTTCGTTTTATACGATACGATTGCATAGCCAAGAGAAAATATAAGAAGTGTGTGAAAAATAGCACTACACAAAAATCAGGATATTAAGAGTAATCTACTGAAGTTCATTCGTAATTAAAATGTTTTTGGAGGCATAGAAGCATTGGGCATTTCAATTTAAGTTACACTTTGTATTTTTCTTTTTCTTACATTCGCCTGCTTTATTAAAGAATAATTTATGGTAAATGCATCTTTTAGAAAGTATAATAACATTATTGGCTGGGTTGTTTTTGCAATTGCGGCGTATACTTATTTAAGTACAATTGAACCAACGGCGAGTTTTTGGGATTGTGGAGAATTTATTGCTTGCACACATAAATTGGAAGTGGGGCATCCGCCGGGAGCACCTACTTTTATGCTGTTTGGAAAGATATTTACATTGTTTGCCGGCAATGATGTTACGAAGGTGGCCATGATGGTGAATGCCATGTCTGCCTTAGCATCTGCTTTTACAATTTTATTTTTATTCTGGACCATCAGTCGTTTGGTCTTTAAGATTGTGTCTAAAAATAATCGTAACTACGAACTTTCGGTAGCAGAACAAATTGCGATATTAGCTTCGGCCGCAGTAGGAGCGCTGGCTTACACTTTTTCTGATTCCTTCTGGTTTTCGGCAGTAGAAGGAGAAGTGTATGCGTCATCATCTTTGTTTACAGCATTAGTGTTTTGGGCGATATTAAAATGGGAAGAAGAAGATGACACGGACTCTGTATCGGCGTGGCGTTGGATTGTGTTGATTAGTTATTTGATTGGATTGTCTATTGGCATTCACTTGTTGAATTTGCTGGTTATTCCGGCTATTGTGTATGTGTATTATTTCAAGAAGTATAAATTTTCGTGGAAGGGATTTATTTATGCAGGTATTATAGGTATGGCATTACTTGGTTTTGTACAATCTATTTTAATACCAAAGATTGTGAAGTTGTTGGCAGATAGTGAGGTTTTTGTGGTAAACAAATTGGGTCTGCCATTTAGTTCTGGTATTGTTTTATTTTTTGTATTGCTGATTTCTACGATTGTTTTATTCATTATGTATTCGCATACGAAAGAAAAAAGATATTATCAATATGGTTTTTATACATTCATTGCTTTTGCAGTATTATCTACTTTTAGTGGATTAAGCGGAATGGGAATTTTTATGCGAATGTTGGTATTTGGCGGAATTATTTATGGTATTAAAAAATTAAAAGATCATTTGTTGGCATTTAATATCACCATGATGTCATTGGCGGCATTATTGATTGGCTATTCTACGTTTTTTGTGATTGTGATTCGTTCGCAGGCCAATCCACCGATGGATGAGAATGATCCTGAAAATACACCGAATTTATTGTCTTACTTGTTGAGAGAGCAATACGGCGATTGGCCAATTTTGTATGGTCAGTATTACAATGCACCACCCAAGTCGTCTAATTATTACAAAGATATTGATCCCATTTTTGCGAAAGATGAAAAAACAGGGAAGTATAAAATTGTAAACGATGGTAAAAAAGCCATTCCCACTTATGAAGAAGAATTTTGTACGATATTTCCAAGAATGTGGAGCAATCGGTCTGATCATGTGGCGGGTTATCGCTATTGGGGTGATGTGGTAAATAATCATAGAACCATCAATAAAATGAATGAAAATGGAGAAATGGAAAGCATTGAAGTACCTACTTTCAAAGCCAATCTGATATTCTTTTTGAGGTATCAATTGGGGTATATGTATTTTCGTTATTTTTTGTGGAATTTTATGGGAAGACAAAATGATGTGCAGGGATTAACAGGCAATCCATTAGAAGGCAATGCGATTAGTGGCATTGGATTTATTGATGATTTTTTATTGGGCGGAGATGGTTATAGTCAGTTAAAAACATACGCACTTGAACATAATAAAGCCAGAAATGAATTGTACGCCTTGCCATTGTTGTTGGGATTATTGGGAATGTTTTACAATTATAAGAAAAGCAAACCAATTGCGTGGATCGTGTTTTTATTTTTCTTTTTTACAGGTATTGCTATAAACATTTACTTAAATCCAACGCCTTATCAGCCAAGAGAACGGGATTATGCGTATGCAGGGTCGTTTTATGTATTTGCTATTTGGATAGGCATGGGTGTTTTATTTTTATATGAATTGATTAAAGAATTTGCGTCGGCAAAAATATCGGCCATTGCGGCTAGTTTACTTTCATTGATTGCCCCTGCCATTATGGCCAAAGAAGAATGGGATGATCACGATAGAAGCAAAAGAACATTGGCAAGAGATTGTGCTATTATGTATTTGGAATCTTGTGAAAAAAATGGCATTTTATTTACAAATGGTGATAATGATACTTTCCCATTGTGGTATGCACAGGAAGTAGAAGGTATTCGCACGGATGTGAGAGTGTGTAATTTGAGTTTGTTCCAAACCGATTGGTACATCAATCAAATGCGAAGAAAGGCCTATGAATCTGATCCAATGCCATTGACATTAGCGCCTGAAAAATATGCGTATAGCAATAGAGATGTGGTGTATTTGATTGAACAAACAAAAAACGAAATGAATTTGAAAGAGGTGATTGATTTTGTAGCGAGTGATGATCCGCAAAATAAATTTCCAATAGGAAATGGAAAGTATCTGGATTATATTCCTACAAAGAGTTATTACATTGATGTGGATACGGCACAAGTGATTAAAAATAAAGTAGTGGTAGAAAAGGATTATTCAAAGATTACAAAAAAAATAGCGTTTCGTTTAGGCAGAAATTATATTACAAAAAATGATTTGATGGTATTGGATTTGGTGGCTCATAATAATTGGAGCAGACCAATTTATTTTGCGGTAACAACGGGTTCAGAGGCGTATGTGGGTTTACAGGATTATTTTCAGTTGGAAGGATTGGCGTACCGCTTTGTGCCTATTCAACAAACTTCAGAAGATAAAATGGTAGGAGGCAGAGTAAATACCGATAGAATGTATGATATTGTGATGAATAAGTACCAATGGGGCGGAATGGATAAAAAGGGAGTATATTTAGATGAAAATTGTTTGCGAATGGCCGGAAATATTCGTATGCAGATCACTATACTGGTGCATGCGTTGATTAGAGAAGGTAAAAAAGAGAAAGCCAAAAAAGTGCTGGATTATATGATGAGTAAAATTAAAGAAGAGAATGTGCCGTATGATCCTGCTGTATTTACGATTGCGGCTTGTTATTATCAAATTGGAGACACGGCCAAAGCTAATGAACTTTCCAAAAAATTATTTGATATAATGGAACATGATTTAATGGTGTATAATCAATATAAAATGATGGATCAAATTGCGTTTCAGAGAGAGATGCGTCAATGTAAAGATATTATGCGGCGATTAGCATCGTTGACAATGCAATTTAATCAAAAGAAATTGTCTGATGAGTTTGTAAACAAGTTGTCAAAATATCTGACAAAAGAAGATTTGATGGGTGAAGAAGAAATGCCCGCCAGCCCCGAACAAGAGTAATTTTATCTTATGTCATTTTCAGAACATATTAAGAAAGTAGAAGAGTTTCATAAGTGTTTTAATATCCAGAACAATGATGTGCCGCAATTATTAAGCAAGGAAGAATATGTGTTGAGATACAATTTAATTAAAGAAGAAAACGAAGAGTACCTTGCTGCCTGCGAAAAAGAAGATATTGTAGAAATTGCAGATGCTTTGGGTGATATACTTTACATTGCACTGGGCACTTTGTTGCGTCACGGCTTACAACACAAAATTGATGCAGTTTTTGAAGAAATACATCGCAGTAATATGTCCAAACTGGGAGAAGATGGAAAGCCCATTTACAGAGAAGACGGAAAGGTATTAAAAGGTGCGAATTATTTTAAGCCCGATATTAAAAGAATTTTGGAACAGGATGAGTGAAGCATCATTGCAAATAAAAGATTTGTCGGTAGATGACAGACCGAGAGAAAAGTTGCTGAAATATGGGGCGGCTGCGCTTTCGGATGCGGAGTTATTAGCAATTATCATTGGCAGCGGAACAAAGGGCAATTCTGCTATTCAACTATCACAAAAACTATTATCCTATTACAATAACGATTTGAATAAAATTGCCGTGCAGCATCCTTTGTCATTAAAAGATACACAAAAGGGATTGGGAGAAGTGCGATGTATTAATATCCTTGCGGCTTTGGAGTTGGGGAAAAGAAGGTATATTCAGCAATTTGTGCGAGAAGAAACAAAACTGAACGATGTGAATGCGGCGGCCAAGTATTTTATGCGTTATCTTTCTGACAAAGTGCAGGAAGAATTCTGGGTGGTAGTATTGAATAATGCTTTATTACCAATAGATGTGTATCAAATTACAAAGGGGAATATTGATAGAACGTTGGTGGATATTCGTTTGATTTGTAAATATGCGTTATTGAATAATTCCACAAAAGTAATTGTAGCGCACAATCATCCGTCTGGGAATCTTGCGCCCAGTGAGGAAGACAAAGTCATTACACAAAGAATAAAAGAAGCATTGAAATTATTGGATATTGATTTGTTAGATCATTTGATTATTTTTCAGGATAAGTATTATAGTTTTGCAGATAATAATTTGTTGTAAAAATAATGTTGCTTCAGAATATTGAAATCTTTTTCAAGAAGAAAATTATTGAGTATTATCAATTGAATAAAAGGGACTTGCCTTGGCGGGATACACAAGATCCTTACAAAATCTGGATTTCAGAGATTATTTTACAACAAACACAAGTCAAACAAGGTTTATCGTATTATTTAAGATTTATAGAAAAATTCCCGAATGTAAAAACGCTTGCCAATGCCAGTGAAGACGAAGTATTGCATTTGTGGCAAGGGTTGGGTTATTATTCACGGGCAAGGAATTTACATTATGCTGCAAAGCAGATTATGACAGAGTTTGGTGGAAAGTTTCCCAATCAATATGAAGAGATATTAAAACTCAAAGGAGTGGGAGAATATACGGCGGCTGCCATTGCGAGTTTTGCGTACAATCAGCCGTATGCTGTGTTAGATGGAAATGTTTTCAGAGTGTTGAGTCGTTTTTTTGGTATTCACACGGCTATTGATTCTGCAGAAGGTAAAAAACAATTTAAGGAATTATCTAATCGTTTGTTGGATAAAAAAAATCCATCGCTGTATAATCAAGCTATAATGGAATTTGGTGCTACGTATTGTAAGCCACAACAACCGGATTGTTGGAATTGCTTATTACAAAAGCATTGCCAAGCATTTGAAAAGAATGAAGTAGATGTGTTGCCCGTGAAATCTAAAACTATTTTGAAACAAAATCGTTATCTGAACTACTTTGTTTTCATTGAAAAACATCAATACACTTACATTTCAAAAAGAGAGAATGAAAACATCTGGAAAGGATTGTATGAATTTTATTTAATAGAGAGTAAAAGCAAACTTTATTCAGAACAACAGATTAAAAATTTTTTGAATAAAAATAACATTGAATATCAAAACGTTTTGTTGCACCCACCGATTAAGCACGTATTGAGTCATCAAAATTTATTGATTCAATTTATTGTGGTATCGCTTCCATCGTTTCATCATTCGTTTCAATTGAAAAAAATAAGTTTAGAAGATATACATTCATATCCTTTCCCAATTGTTTTGAAGAGATTTATTAATGAGTGGTTGGAGAGAAAGTATGTGTAGTTTCATTTTGTTGTTTATTATTAGTAGTTTTAAGGCATTGAATTAAAATGGCTTCTGTAAGGCAATTGTTTTCTCAAACGGCAGTTTACGGGCTTGGCACTATTCTACCAAGGTTTTTGAATTATTTATTAACGCCCTTGTATACTTATTTGTTTACCAATCCTGCTGATTATGGGATTAATGCGGAAATGTATGCGTATATTTCTTTTTTGAATATTCTTTTTACGTATGGAATGGAAACTACTTTTTTTCATTTTGCCAACAAAAGTGAACATCCACAAAAAATTTTTAATGTATTATACACTTTGATGGTGTTTACCACAATTCTGTTTTCCTTGATTTTAGTGGCATTTACCGAATCAATTACAAAATTATTACATTATTCTAATACTCTAACCATTTATTGGACCATTGGTATTTTATCAAGCGATGCTCTGCTGGCCTTGCCCTATGCGTATTTGCGGCAACATAATAAAGCTTTCAATTTTTCATTATTGAAAATTTTGAATGTGATGTTTAATATCGGATTTAATCTTTTCTTTTTTCTTTTGTGTAAAAAACATTTTGATAATCATTATTCAACTTTATGGGCAAAAATTTACAATCCAGAAATTGGCATTAGTTATGCTTTTTTGAGCAATTTATTAGCCAATGGTTTGAATATGCTGTTGTTATTACCCGTGCTGAAAAAGTTTTGTTTTGAGTGGGATACAGCATTGTTGCGGCCAATGTTGGTGTATGCCTTGCCACTTGTGGTTGTTGGATTGGCGGGAATGATTAATGAAACATTTGATAGAATTGTATTGAAATATCTGTTGCCGCCGGATGTAGCCCAATCGGCACAGGGGATTTATGGAGCTTGTTACAAATTGTCTATTCTACTCACGATTTTTATTCAGGCATACCGGTATGCGGCCGAACCTTTTTTCTTCAGGATTTTTAAGGATAATGATTCTAAAGAGATGTATGCAAAGACAACAGATGTGTTTGTGGCTTTTGGTTTAATATTATGGTTAGGAACGATATTGAATTTACCGATATTGCAGTATTTTATAGGTCCTTCTTACAGAGTAGGATTGAAGGTGGTGCCAGTGTTGTTAACGGCTAATTTGTGTTTGGGGATTTATTTTAATTTATCGTTTTGGTATAAATTGACAGGACAAACGCAGATTGGTGCGTATATTACACTATTAGGTGCAATTCTAACATTGTTGATTAATTTTATTTTTGTTCCAAAGTACTCTTATGTGGCGTCAGCGTGGGCAACGCTGGCGGCTTATGCTTCAATGATGTTGCTGTCTTATTTTCTTGGTCAAAAGTATTTTAAGGTGAATTATTTTATGGATAGAATTTTGATAAATTGCATAAGTGCTTTGGCTATTTTTTTGTTAGTAAAAAATATCTCGCTCTCTAATTTAATGTTGCAAATTGTAGTGAATAATGTATTTTTACTATTGTTTGTGTTATTTTTGATAATGCGATATTCTAAATTTTATTCATTCACATTCATAAAGAAAAATTAAATGTGCGGTATTGCAGGAATTCTATTTTTTAATGATCAAAAAATAAAGTATCAGCCGGAGGTATTGAGTGCTTTAAGGCACAGAGGTCCGGATGGACAGGGGTATAAGGCATTTGAAACTGCTATTTTTTATCACACGCGTTTGTCAATTATTGATTTAAGCAATCAAAGTCAGCAGCCCTATTTACTCAGTGATAACAAATGCTTAGTGTTTAATGGAGAAATTTTTAATTACCAAGAATTAGGAAAAAAAGTTGGGATTGACAATCCAATAAGTGATACATTAGTGTTAGCGAAGTATTTTGATAAATATAGATTAGATGGTTTGAATACTTTAAATGGTTTTTTTGCGTTTGCGTTTTATGATGATGCAGAAAAAGAATTATATGTAATGCGAGATAGATTTGGTGAGAAGCCCTTGTATTATTATGTTGATGAAGAGGTGTTGGCATTTGCTTCGGAGATACAGCCACTCTTGATTTTGTTGGGAAAAAAATTTCCGATTGATTACGATGTGTTGTATACTTATTTTCGGATGCATTATATTCCGGGAGAATATAGTATTTTCAAGGGAATTAAAAGGTTATTGCCGGGACATTATATTCATGTCAATCATCGTCAGGTGAAAATACAAAAATGGTATCACTTTGAAAATACAGCAAAAGAGAGTAGTTTTGAAAACTTGATGTGCCGGGCGGTTCAAAGCCGTTTGGTGGCGGATGCGCCGATTGGTGCTTTTTTGAGCGGTGGCATTGATTCATCGCTTGTGTGTGCAATTGCAAAACAATACAAACAGGATTTGCATACATTCAGTTTGGGATTTAAGGACTTGAAGATGTATAATGAAACCAATGATGCACTAAAAGTAGCACAACATATTAAAAGTATTCACCATAATTTTGAAGTCAGCAGAGAGGAAGTTTTACAATCTTTGCCAACATTCTTACACACAATTGATGAGCCCTTTGCGGACTCATCGGCTATTAATGTGTTTTTTTTAAGTCAAAAAATTAAGCCCTTTGCTACTGCTGCTCTGTCTGGTGATGGATCAGATGAATTATTGATGGGATACAATAAACACAAAGTTTTTTTACTGAAGTATTTTCCATATTTAAAGTTAGTTAATTTTCTTTTATCGCCAGCATTTAGATTTTTTTCAGAAAATAGAAGTAATAGATTTTGGGATATAATTAGAAAATTAAAAAAGTTTTCATATTCGGCATCACTTCATTCTGTGGCGCAGTATATTTATTTATCTCAATGGGCAGAGGATAGTTACATTCATCAACTTTTTTCAAAGAACTTGAATAATCACTATTTTTATAGTTTGTTTGAAAAATATAAAAATTTAAATGATGTAGAACTCTTTAATAGAGCGGATTTAGAAATAGTATTGACGAATGATATGTTGTACAAAATTGATTTTTTTGGAATGCAAAATGCTGTTGAAATACGTTCACCTTTTTTGGATAATGAAGTGGTTGAATTTTTATTTCATCAACCCTTTGAAAATAAAATACATTATACACAACAAAAGTATTTGTTGAAAAAAACATTTGCACATTTGTTACCATCGTTTGTTTTTGATAAAAAGAAGAAGGGATTTGAAATTCCGCTGCATACTATTTTGCCGCATTATATCAGAAGTTTAGATTTGATGAGTGAGGAATATATTAAACAACAGCAATTGTTTAATTATTCAATGATTCAAAAATTAATTCAATTATTACCACACAACGTGAATGATGCGGCATTGAAACTATGGGCTATTCTGGTATTTCAGCAATGGTATAAAAAGTTTGAAAATTATATTGAGCAATCATATGATTAAAGTTTTAAGAATCATCAATAGATTTAATCTTGGTGGTCCTACCTACAATGCGGCGTATTTGACAAAATATCTTCCGGCAGAATATACTACGCTGTTAGTGGGCGGTGTGCCTGAAACACACGAAACAGATTCTTTGCATATTGTGAAAAGTTTAGGTATAGAACCTATGATTATCCCTGAAATGTCAAGGTCTATCCATCCACTGAATGATTTCAAAGCATATAGAAAAATCAGACAAATTATTAAAGAATTTCAACCGGATATTGTTCATACACACGCTTCCAAAGCAGGATTGTTAGGGCGATGGGCGGCTATTCAGGAAAAGGTGCCGATTATTGTGCATACTTTTCATGGTCATGTGTTTCATTCGTATTTTAATCCATTGACAACAAAGGTATTTATTGGTATAGAAAAGTATTTGGCAAGTAAATCGTCTGCAATCGTTGCTATCAGCGAATTACAAAAAAAAGAAATTACAGAACAATTTCGTGTTGTGTCAAAACAAAAATGTGTTGTTATTCCATTAGGGTTGGATTTGAAAAAGTTTTCTGAAAATAAAGAGGAGAAAAGATTGAAGTTTAGAAGTCGTCATAATATATCTGAAGATTGCGTTGTGATTGGGATAGTGGGAAGATTAGCACCGATAAAAAATCATCAGTTGATTCTGAAAGCGTTTAAGTTGTTGAAAAGTAGAATACAAAAGAAAATGGAATTATTGGTTGTGGGCGATGGTGATAGGAAGCAAGAGTTGATACAATTTACTGATAAATTGCAATTAAAATATAGAACAAGTGCAAATGATAATTCTGCAGATGTTTATTTTACATCTTGGATAAAAGAAATGGACGAGGCGTATTCGGGAATGGATGTAGTGGCATTGTGTTCCAAAAACGAAGGTACACCTGTTAGTTTGCTGGAAGCACAAGCATCGGGCAAAGTAGTAGTAAGTACTAATGTGGGAGGCGTGAAAGACATTGTGCATTCGGATGCGGGATATATTGTAAATGATTTTGCAGAAGATAGTTTTGCAGATGCCTTGCAAAGAGCAATAGATGAACACAACGAAAGAAATAAAATGATTGAAGAAAAAGTAGGTCCTTTGATTATTCAGCGATATTCTTATGAAATGTTAGTGAATAGAATGGATGCGTTGTATAAAAAATTGTGGAATGAAACACGAAAAATCAGTAGTAAAAAAATGTAGAATGTTTCAATCACAGCTATCATATTTTTCAATACTTTTGGCACATTGAGCAATGTTATATGTATAAAATTTTAACCATCATTGGAGCAAGACCGCAAATTATCAAGGCCGCTGCATTAAGCAGAGCAATCAAAAAACATTTTAGCAAAGAACTAAAAGAAGTTATTGTACATACAGGACAACATTATGATAAAAACATGAGTCAGGTGTTTTTTGATGAATTGCAAATACCTGCGCCGGACTATAATCTCAATGTAGGCAGTAATACACACGGAAAGCAAACCGCACAAATGATTGAAAAAATTGAAGACGTATTGATGAATGAAAAACCAGATGGGATGATAATTTATGGCGATACGAACTCCACTTTAGCAGGTGCGATTGCGGCAGTTAAATTGTATGTCCCTGTATTTCATGTGGAAGCGGGTTTGCGTTCGTATAATAAAACTATGCCCGAAGAAATTAATCGCATTATGGCGGATCATGCGTCTACATTGCTTTTTTGTCCTACGCAGCAGGCAGTGAAAAATCTGGAAAAGGAAGGATTTAAATTACATCAGCATTATTGTGATATTAATCATCCCAAAGTAATTTTAAGTGGAGATGTGATGTATGATAACTCTCTGTATTTTTCACAAGTGGCAGAACAAAAATCTGATATTCTCAAAAAACTTGACGTAGAAGATAAAAATTTTATTTTATGCACGATTCATAGAAATAATAACACGGATGAAAAAGAACGATTGAATAATATCTTTAAGGCATTATTAGAAATTGCTGAACAACAAATGATAGTTTTACCACTACATCCGCGCACTAAAAAAATGTTGTCTGTTCAATTAAATCAGGATTTATATCAATCTGTTATGGGTGCAAAAAAATTATTGATAACAGATCCTGTTTCATTTTTAGATATGACTTTGTTAGAAAAATATTGCAAGATGATTGTAACAGATAGTGGCGGCGTTCAGAAAGAAGCGTATTTTTTCAAAAAGCCCTGTATTGTGCTTCGCCCCGAAACAGAATGGGTAGAGTTGTTAGACACGGGCACCACATTATTAGCAGATGCAGATATGACAAAGATATTGGCGGCTTATTCTGCTTTGCAAAATGTTTCGGTTGAAAAATTTTTGCCATTTTACGGCGATGGTAATGCGGCACCAAAAATAGCACAAGAAATTTTAGAGTATTTTAATTCTCAAAAATCCTGAATATGAAATTTCACAAAGAAGGTTATCCGGGTTTATTAGTTGTTTTACTTGTAGATACTATTTTAATTGCTTTAGCGTATACTTTTCAGGAGCAAGTTTTTCTGAGATATTTTTTAATAACGATTGCTGTTTTTCTTTTGATACTAATTCTGCAATTTTTTAGAAGTCCTGTTCGTCAATGGACAAAAGAAGAAGCAATGATCATTGCACCAGCCGATGGAAAAGTAGTGGTGATTGAAAAAACTTTTGAGCCCGAGTATTTGAAGGCGGAATGTATTCAGTTGAGTATTTTTATGTCGCCTATTAATGTGCATGTGAATCGTTATCCAATCAGTGGAAAAGTGCTGTATTATAAATACCATGCGGGTAAAAAATTAGTAGCGTGGCATCCCAAGTCCAGTACGGAAAATGAGCGGACAACAATTGTGATACAACATTCCAATGGAAAGAAAATTTTGGTTCGTCAGATTGCGGGATTATTGGCCAGAAGAATTGTTTGTTATGCCAAAGAAAATGATCAGGTTTCGCAATGTGATGAGTTGGGGTTCATAAAATTTGGTTCAAGGGTGGATGTGTTTTTGCCATTGGAGAGTGAGGTATTGGTTCAATTAAATGAAATCGTACAAGGTGGAGTAACTCGTTTAGCCAAATTGTAAACACTATGCGAAAAAAGAAGATATTAATTGTTGTAGGAACACGGCCTAATTTTATTAAGGTAACGCAATTCAAGCCCATGTCTGAAAAATTTCCTTCTCTGGAAATCAAGATTGTACACACATCTCAGCATTACAGCGATGAGATGAGTAAAATGTTTTTTGAAGAACTGGATTTGCAGCCCGATTATTTTCTGGATATACCTACTGATTTGTCTGTTGTTTCACAAATGGCGGAAATAATGAAAGGGCTTGAAAAACTAATAAACGAAGTTTTTTATCCTGATTTGATAATGGTAGTAGGCGATGTCAATTCTACATTAGCAGGGGCATTGGTAGCTAATAAGATGAACATTCCATTGGCGCATCTGGAAAGCGGTTTAAGAAGTTTTGATGATTCTATGCCAGAAGAATACAATAGAATATTGACCGATAAAATCGCCAAGTATTTTTTTGTAACAGAACAAGATGCCATCGGTAATTTGAAAAGAGAAGGTGTGGCGGATGAAAAAATTTTTTTTGTTGGAAATACGATGATTGATACTTTAGTGGCTTTCAAAGATAAAATTCATCAATCGGATATTTTAAATCAATTATCTATTCTGCCCGGACAATATGCTCTGATTACTTTGCATCGCCCCAATAATGTGGATACAGAAGAAGGATTACAAAAAATCCTTTCATTATTTCAAACCTTGCATCAAAAATTTTCTGATAGAATAAAATATTTTGTATTTCCTATACATCCCCGCACGGCTAAAAATTTTCAGAAACATCGGTTATGGAATGAATTAAACACTATACCATCTATTGTCATTACTCAACCGCAATCGTATCTTAACTTTCAAAAATTAATTCAAGATACAGTATTGGTCATTACAGATAGTGGGGGCGTGCAGGAGGAGACGAGTTATCTGAACATTCCTTGTATTACGCTCAGACCGAGTACAGAGCGACCGATTACCTTATGGAAAGGCAGCAATGTGCTTTTGCCGTTTGATAAAGAAGCGATTGTTCAATACATGAATGATTTATTGGAAAAACGAGAAATTAAACCATCTTCTATTCCATTGTGGGATGGGCGTTCTACGGAAAGAATATTGGAAATACTGACGAGATTGTAGATTCTGATGAAGGTTTGTTTAATTTAACGACTGATAAGAATAATGTACTTCCCATCTACTTTTGAAGGATATTTTACCTGAAAATCAGAACTTTCGGCTAAATCTTTAATAATGCTTAATCCTAAAGAGTGTTGATGATTCATCGCGCTTTCAAAGTCAAAAGTACAACTATCACCAAGGACAATTTGGGCTTTATCTTCGGAAAGTACATTAAAAGTAAAGTCAAATGTGCCTTTGTGAGGCAGGATACAATATTTAATGGAGTTCAGGAATATTTCCGTAATCATCAAACCTAAGTTGATAGCGTATTTGGCAGAAATTTCAAACTTTTTTTCTTCTATATGAAAATTTATCTGACCTTTAAATTCAGAATAACTTGACAAAAATTCTTCTGATAATTTTTTTAGATAAGTCGGTAAGTTGATGGTTTGATGGGTATTGGATTCTAATAACAATTCATGCACTTTAAGCATTGAGAAAACCTGATGTTCAAAGGCATCAAAAATTTCTTCTTTTTCTTTTTTTACATTCTCTTTACTGATTCGGAGTAAACTCACCAATACAGAAAAATTATTTTTTACTCTATGGTGTAATTCTTTGATAAGTAGTTCTTTTTCTTTCAATGCTTCCATCAGTTTTTTTTGAATGGCTTTTCTGCGGTTATTTTCTATTTGCGCTAAGGCCAATTGAGCAAGCGAGATGGCAAAGGTTTGTTCTAATTCATTAAACACTCTGGGCACATTCCCCGTTTTTTCAAAGCACATCACACCAATGAGTTTCCCATTCAGGCGAAGTGGAATATCCATTAAAGAGATGACTTCATATTGTTTGGCGTAATTGTTGCTAAATTCAGAAGTAGCCGGGTGTTCGTGGATGTTAGGTGCTAAGATAATTTTATCTTCCAACAGATGTTGAAAGTAATGCGGCACGTCTTTTTCGTAAATCCATGTATGATGCGAAAACGAATTGTTTCTTTTGTCATACTCGGCAATGGAGAAGATGGCATTTCTTTCTTTGTTGAGCAACCATATATTAATTCGCTCAATGTTTAAGAAATCGATTGCACGGGAAGCAAATTCGTACATAAAGGTTAATAAGTTATTACCATTGCTGTCGTCTTCTGTAACAGAGATTTTACTTAAACTATCTATTTCATCTAAAATTTTCATTATTTAGAATAATAATATCTGATTTTCATCTATTAAAAATCGTGATAAAGATAAATAATGTTTTTTATACTGACAATTTTTTTTGAAATATAATTTAAAACAGAAAAACCTTTGCATTTGCAAAGGTTACAATGATAGAATGTAAAATATGTTTGAGTGAGATTAAATGTCTAACTCGCTTCTGCGAATTTTTTCTCTGATGATGGCTCTGTTAATAATTTCTTTTTGTCTTTCGGATGGTTTTTTGTAATACATTCTGTCTCTTAACTGTTTTAGGAGTCCTACTTTTTCAAACTTTTTTTTGTACTTTTTAAGTGCTTTTTCAATGGTATCGCCTTCTTTAATTGGAATGATTAGCATAATGTCATAAAATTTGAGGGGGCAAATATAGATTTTTTTTTAATTAAAAACAAAATTTAAAAATTGGGCTTTAAGGTGTACTTTTTGTAAAAATCAGTGATGTGTTTTACCACATCTTTTGGCTCGTCTAGTATTACGAATAGATCTAAGTCGCTTTCAGAGATATTGTGTTCTTTGTATAACATCGTTTCTTTTATCCATTCAATGAGCCCTTTCCAATATTCACTGCCCACCAATACAATGGGGAAGTGTGCAATTTTGTTGGTTTGAATGAGTGTTAGAGATTCAAATAATTCATCCATCGTGCCAAAGCCACCGGGTAAGCCCACAAATCCTTGTGAGTATTTAAGAAAAATAGTTTTCCTGACAAAAAAGAAATCAAAGTTCAGAATCTTATCAAAGTCCACATAATCGTTGTGCTTTTGTTCAAAAGGCAAAACGATGTTGAGTCCAACGGATTTACCATTCCCACGCTGTGCCCCTTTGTTGGCGGCTTCCATGATGCCGGGGCCGCCGCCGGTAATGATGCCAAAACCTTCTTGAGTGAGTAAATAGGCAATTTCTTCGGCTAATGGATAGTATTTAGAATCGGGCTTTGTTCGGGCTGAACCAAAGATGGATACGCAAGGTCCTATTTTGCTCATGCGTTCAAAGCTGTTGACAAATTCGCCCATGATGCGAAAAACCTGCCAGCTATCATAAGCTTTAATTTCGTGCCATTCTTTGGGAGCTAATGCTTTACGTATTTTTTCTTCTTCCTGTTTTTCTTTTTCTGTCATAGAGTTAAAAGTTTATTGTTTGTAATAATCAAGATAATTTTGAAGAATTATGGTTGCAGATATTAAATCAAGATTAGATTTATTTTGTCTATCTGATTTTTTGGTGTTCATAAAAATTAAAGTTTGCTGCGCCATTTTGGAAGTCAGTCGTTCATCAACGGTTTCAATTTTTATAGGAGGAAATTCGGATTTGAGTTTTGTAATAAATTGGTCTACAAGTTCAGTAGTATTAGTTTTTTGTCCTTTCATACTGATGGGATAACCTACCACAATAGTTTCAATATCATGTGTTTTAATAAGCTGATGCAAGGTGGAAAAAATATCGGATGTATGTACTACAGAATGGCCATTGGCAATAATTTTCAAAGGGTCGCTGATGGCTATTCCGCAACGTTTTATTCCAAAATCTATAGCGAGAATACGAGACATTTTTTAGAAGCTTCAAATTTATGAATAAGAAACGATAAAAGAGTACATCCTTCACATAAATTCACATAGTTAATAAATTTATTACCTTTTGATTTCACTTAAAAATTTTTGAGAAACCTTGTGTAGGTAGGGTTTTACAGGGATAAATGAATAATTTAAAGTTTGTTTGATGAGTGTATTATCATAAAAATTTTGCATAAATGCGCCTTGAACGGTGGCTTTTGTAAAATTAGGCTCATAAGATGGATGGATGATGGAATAAATTTTTTCAAAGAATTGAGCAGTTTTTACTATGAATGGTGTTGCTTTATAGGAAGGTGTTTTTTTATTCAGGGACCGATGAAGTTCATCTAAAATTTCTTTAAATGAATAATTATTTTCTATAACAATAAATCGTTGGCCAAAGATTTCTTGTTTCATCACTTGAAGCATTATATTGACTACATCTTCAACGGCTACATATCCAGTAATTCCGGTGGTATAAAAAGGTAAGCCCTTGAATGCTCTTTGAACAAGTATACCCCAGCCGTTTTTCCAGTTCCCAGCACCCACAATAATTCCGGGATTTACAATCACAGCTTTTAATCCTTCTTCTATTCCACGCCAAACTTCGCATTCTCCAAGGTATTTAGATAATGCATAAGCATATTCATATTTTCCGGGTTGCCAGAAGGTTTTTTCAGTTATAGGATGGTGTTCAAATTGATTGAGTAAAGCGGCGATAGAACTTACATAACAAAATTTAATATCTTTTTCTAAAGAGCAATTCACCAGGTTAGCCGTCACTTCTGCATTGGTTTTTATTAATTCATTTCTTCTTTTGTCGTTAAATGAAACAAGACCGGCACAGTGATAGATTTCTTTAATCTGATAATTATTGAGTATTTCTTCAATGTCTAATGGATTAAAAAAATCAGGTTCTACCCAAATAATTTTTTTGAATACAGCATCTACATTGTCAAAATAATAACTGAGAATATTTTTTGTAATATTTATATTGCTACTTTTTCTTTTGGTAGCAATAATGTTATTGTGTTGTTTGAGTAATTGTGCTAATAAATGTCCGCCTAATAAACCTGTTGCACCAGTAACGAGTATCATGACTTAGGTATTAATTTTGTACGTTAATAAGAAAACAGTGACAGATGAAAAGAGTCCTAATGCCCAGCCACTCACTAATTCTGCAAAAGTATGTGCTTGAACCAGCATTCGCAACAACATTACCAAACTTCCAAGAAGTATTGAAAAATATAATTCCGGCATAAAATATTCATGATACAGTAAGATAATGGACACGAAAAAACCACTTAAGGCACCAAACCCTGCAGCATGAATACTTGGTTTAAATGTTGGGATAGTGAAAAGCGAAAACAGAAACATTACAACTGACATAACGCTTATCAGGACAATTGTTGGTCTGAAAAATTCCCGTGCATATAATTCACGAAACATATAAAACAAAAACCAGTAATAAACACCTAATAATAAAAAGATATATTTTCTATCTTTAACTGAATCTAAATGGATAGAGTGAATAAGTTTTAATATCCTGGCAAAGAATAGTATGATTATTGGAATGAAAGCAGTGAGTGCGGTATAGAGCAGTATCCATTTCAACTTTAAGGAAAAAGGAATAAAATAAGCATACACCATGGGCGCTTCGGTAGATTTTCCAAAGAAAAACCAAACAGATAAATACATTGGAATAAAGACAGGATGAAAACACACATTCAAAAAATAAAGAAAATTGTAAAGTTGATTTTTCACAACTTATTTAAGTTTTAGAGTTAATTGCTGTATGAGTTTGGCTGGCTGTTGTTTAGTTGTTCCAAAAACAATCTGATAGACCGTTTCCGTGATGGGCATATCCACTTTGTATTGTTGATTAATCTGATGAATGCACTGTAAAGCATAATACCCTTCTGCAATCATGTTCATTTCCAATTGTGCTTGTTTTACAGAATAACCTTTACCCAGCATCACCCCAAATGTTCTGTTTCTACTAAATTGAGAATAGGCCGTCACTAATAAGTCACCTAAGTACGCAGAATCTTTGATGTCTCTATCAATTGGATGCACGGCATCTACAAAGCGTTTTATTTCCTGAATAGCATTACTGATTAAAACGGCTTGAAAATTATCGCCATAGTTGAGTGCGTGACAAATACCTGCTGCAATGGCCATAATATTTTTTAATACTGCGGCGTATTCCGTGCCAAATATATCATCGCTGGGTGTTACACGAATATAATCACAAATTAAATACGGACTAAATTTTTCTGCAAATTCAAGATTTTGAGAGGCTAATGTGAGATAAGACAAACGTTCTAATGCTACTTCTTCGGCATGGCAGGGACCAGTGATAACGGCAATTTTTTGATAATCAACACCATGAACTTTATTTAAGTATTCTCCTACAATTAAATTATACTCCGGCACAATACCTTTTACTGCAGAAATAACGTATTTATTCTTGAAATAAAAGGATTGTATCGTGGAGTGCAAAAAAGCAGAGGGATATGCTAAAATAATAGTATTACAAGAATCTTCTAATTTCTTTAAATTGTTGGTTAGTTCTATGTAGTCCATATTTAGTTCAACATCAGTAAGGTATCTTGGATTGTGCTTGTGTTTTTTAATAAATTCAATATCTTCTTGTTTAGGAAAATGCCAGAGTACTTTGTGTTGATTGTGTGTAAGAATTTTTACTAATGCTGTGGCCCAACTTCCATATCCTATAATGCCTATTTCATTATACATACTGCGGACAAATTAACGGAAAATAATCTTGTATTGATAATTAATTACATTTGTGCAATTATATTTTTTAGACATGACCTTCGCAAAAGATTTTTTTAATGCGAGTGAACAACAAAAAATTATTCAAACTATACAGCAGGCAGAGAAAAACACATCTGCAGAAATCAGAGTGCATCTTGAAAATTTTTGTTTTACTAATCCAATCAAGAGATCCGAAAAAGTTTTTTTAAAAAATAAAATGCATCTGACACAACATCGAAATGCAGTATTGTTTTATTTTGCAACCGTTTCAAGAAAAGTGGCGATTATTGGCGACAAAGGTATTTATGAAAAAGTGGACAAAAAATTTTGGGACGATTTAGTCCATCAACTGATACAAGCTTTGAAAAATAACAGCCATACGGCCGATACATTGTGTGAAAGTATTTTAAAAGTAGGTGAAGTTTTAGCACAATATTTTCCTCCCACACCAGAAAATCCTGATGAATTATCCAATGAAATATCTTTTTAAGTATGATAAAATTTTCCACACATAAAAGAATTAAAATTATCTATTGCTTCATCACAGCGCTATTCTTTGTTTTATCTCATTTGAACATTTTAGCCCAAATTCCTGAAAAACCTAATCCTCCTAAATTATACAATAATTTTTCAAAAGAATTTCCGAATTTTTTATCACCATCTGAAGCAAACGCCATTGAACAAAAATTGGAAAAATTTAGTAGAGAAACCAGTAACCAAATAGCAGTAGTGATTGTAGATGACTTTGGTGGTTATACAGCAGCAGAGTTTGCAACATTGCTTGGAGAAAAATGGGGAGTAGGCAAAAAGGACAAAAATAATGGAATAGTAGTATTGATAAAACCAACGGGTGGAGTGGGGGAGAGAGAATTGTTCATTGCAGTGGGGCTTGGCTTGGAAGGTGCCATCCCAGATTTAGCAACTAAAAAAATCCGGGAAAATATTATGCAACCTTTATTTGCTGAAGGAAAATACTATGAAGGATTGGACAGAGGTTTGGATGCTTTAATGCAGCTAGCAAAGGGAGAAATGAGTGAAAAAGATTTACCGGAGAATAATGGAGACGGTGCTACGGCCATTCTGGTTATTATAATTCTTATTTTAATTTTAAGTTGGATATTCCGAAAAAGCAAACCTGTTGTTTATACATCAGGCAGAAGAAGAACTTATTGGGGAGGATATTATGGAGGGCATCGTGCTTCCTGGGGCAGTGGACACGGAAGTAGTGGTTGGAGCGGCTTTGGTGGCGGAAGTTTTGGTGGAGGTGGTTCTGGCGGAAAGTGGTAGGCAAATTTGCTGTATGATTTGGAAATTCGTATAAAACACCCTACCTTTGTGCCGCTTTTTTGCGCAAGTGGCGTAATTGGTAGCCGCACCAGACTTAGGATCTGGCGCCGAAAGGCGTGGGGGTTCGAGTCCCTCCTTGCGCACAAATAAAGTGGGGTAAAGCAGATTATTTTATGGAAATGGAGTAGGGTGCTTTAGCTTCTTTGTGCTTTATTTTATCAAATGCGTATAAGTCCGATATTCGGGGCGATTTATTAGATTGTAAAAAATTTCGCATATTTGCACAAAACCTAATCAATTATGAAAAACATACAATATGCCATTGCACTGTTTTTTTGTGCATGCAACGTATTTTCTCAAGTTAGAATCAATGAAGTGAATGTTTCAAACATTACCGGAACAACTGATTTTTATGGTAATACCAGCGATTGGGTGGAATTATACAATGCGGGCACACTACCCATTAACCTCAATGGCTATTATTTAAGTAATAATCCTTCTAACCTTAATATGTATCCTTTGCCGAATGTTACAATAAAACCAGATAGTTTTTTAATAATATGGCTTACGGGCAGAAACATTAAAGCACCTAATGGAGAATACCATGCTAATTTTACAATAGAACAGTGTAAAAATCAATGGATTATTTTATCTTTGGCAAATGTAGTGAAGGACTCACTAAAAATTCGTAAGACCATGAATGACCATTCACGTGGTAAATATCCCGATGGAACATTAGGATGGAAATTATTTACAACCCCCACCTTCAGTGCTCCAAATACTTCAACATATTATGTAGATTACGCACCAACGCCTACCTTTACTCCTGCAGCAGGGTTTAGTAATCCCGGACAAGTAGATATTACAGTATACGATACCACATTGTTTAAAATATTATTTACACAAGATGGAAGCAATCCTAAACCGGGACCTGCTCCCAATTATACAACCGGATTGGGCGGCACTACACAAGTATATGACCCCATTACAACTCCCTTAAATCCCGGCACTACTACTGTTTACCGTGCTATGTGTGTGCCTGTCAATTCTTATTCTACATCTTATTTACCCAGCTTCATTGAAACAAACACCTATTTTATTGCTGAAAATATCGACCCTAATTTTGGAGTAGTATCTATAGCAATAGACACAGGCGCAGCCAGTTTCTTCAACACGGCTGTTTCGCAAACTGTGCACATAGAATATTTTGATAAACAAAAACAGATAAGTGAAGGATACACCACCATCAATAAACCTATCAACGACGGATGGATAACCAAACAAAAAGGGGTAGATTTTATATTTATGGATGAATATGGAAATGGTTGTGCATTAGAAGGACAAGTGTTTAATAATACAAACTTAGGGGTGTCCACGCGCAGTTTTTTCCCAGCCATTGAAATGAAATGCGAAACAAAAGATAATTTTAGTTCCTACATCACCATGACCAATACCCCAATGGGTGCCCACATGAGAGATATGTTTGCACAAACTTATGCTATTAAAAACAATCTGAATTTAGATGCCATGCACTTCAAACCAGTAGTAGCATTTGTCAATGGAAAGTACAATGGCATTTATGAGTTCAGCGAATTACCGGATTATTACTATACCGAATTTTACAAAGGCATTAAGACGGATTCCGTTGACATTCTGGCGAGACATAATATGGATATGATTTTAAGTGGATCAGATACAGGGTGGGTAACCACTTCAGGAAATATCGGGCTTACAAATTATATCAAATATTATACTATGAATGGCGCTGCACCGTTCTATAAAAATGCCACCTCTCGTTTGGATACCAATTCTTTAATAGATTTTATCATATACAACAATGTCCTGGTCAATATAGATTTGATGAATGAAAATAATGCATGGTGGAGAGGAAGAGATGGGGATAATGTCAATCTGACGAAGTGGCGTTACTTTACATGGAATATGCCTAATATCTATGGATTGTGTATGGGTCCATCTACATTTACCAATTGTTCGATGTACACTTCCGGATGTGAGTATGACAAATACTACAACGCTTCTTCGCCGGCGTATCAAATACATTCGTATTTACTCAATAAATTGCGTTTACAAAATTCCGGATTTAAAAATACTTATTTAACTCGTTACATGGATTTATTAAACACTGCATTAAAATGTGATAATCTGAAAAATCATGCTAACTACATTAAAAGTTTACTTTCAGTAGAAATGAATAATCATTGTACACAGTGGAGTGTAAATTTTACAGATTGGCAAGCCAACGTTGACACTTTTATTACCCGGATCCAAAACAGATGTGATACAATTTATAGCAAATTCAAATCGTGTTATGGGTTAAACGGACCTCATCAAATTACTGTAGACGTTTATCCGTCCGGTGCCGGATATGTTTACTTAAATACTATTTTATTAAAACAATTTACATGGACAGGAAAGTATTATGCCCCTTTGATATTATCTTTCAAAGCCATACCATCGGATACAAACTATATTTTTGACCATTGGGAAAATGAAAACACCTCTGTACATACTTTAGTGTCAAACTATAAAGATACTGCTGTTACACTAAACCTTAAAGCGAATGATAAAATTACAGCCGTGTTTTATGATAAGCGAACAGATGCCTTATTCCCCACTGGTTTTACACCCAATGGAGACGGGGTTAATGATGCTTTTGGACCTGTAAATCCAAGATTCTTTAAAAATTATGAACTGCATATTTACAACCGTTGGGGCGAGGAAATCTTTTCAACTACCAATCCATCAGAATACTGGGATGGTAAGTATAAAAATAAAAATGTAGAACCCGGTGTCTATGCCGTTGTGGCAAGATACAAAAATATTATTAATGAGGAAAAGATTTATAAGGGGAATATTACTTTAATTCGTTGATTAGGCATATAATAAGACCCTTTCAAAACTCGTCAATGTTTTAGTTTTGCAACACAATCCTTTCGCTACCTCTTACTTCGCTGAGTTATCAATGAATTAGAAAACCTGAAATAATAAATCGTTGCAAAACCTGAGAAAAATTTAGTTTTGCATCGGTCTCATAACAAAAGGATAACTATAAATCCAATTATGTTTCTGATTTAATAATCGGATCATAAAATTCTTTTCTGATTTCTTTGGTTGACTTATCCTTTATTATTCTTTTTAGAAATTGTTTAAAAGTAGAATTAAGTTGAGATAATTTATTTATTGTTTCAATATCTAGGTATTTTCTGATTCTTGCTTGAAATAAAATTTCCGTTGAATCAGGATATTCAATATCCAAACGTATTATTCCAATACCGAATGCATTTGTTAATCGTTTTAATTCCTGTATGAAATTTTCATCGTCTTGAATAGAGGCCGCAACTAAATAACCTTCATTAGCCCACGATGAATTAGAAACAGCTTGAAAATAGGACTCTCTAAGATTATCATACGTTAATTCTTTTTTAATTTCATACGAAAATAATTTAATCCCGGTTTGACCTATTTCATTAGACAAATCTAAAACCACATCTTCCCACTCTTCTACTGGAAAATAAACACCCACAACATCTGGATGCAACCATTGTGCATATTGGCTTTTTTTGGATTCTTCATGAGGTATTGTTTTCGTAAAAATATTGAGATAATGGAACAAGTAATAAGAGAGATATTTATGTAGTTCCTTTTCTTTTAGATTAACTTTAGGGACTATTTTGGTAGTATCTTGATGTGTATATTTTTGAATGTCTTTTTCATTATACAATTCTTTCAGAAAAAATTTCACGGGATTTAAATTTAATTTGATGAACTTGCTGGAAGGATTATCTCTGATGTCAACGTATAATCTTGCAGATAAAGTGTTCCAAGGTGTTTTTCCTTTGGACTTAATCTGTTTACTATATCCTCTTTTTTTCCCTAACTCCCATATTTCTTTAGAAGTTAGAGGTATTTTATTTTCATTTAGAATTTTTTCTGCAAGTTCTAAAAATGTTAACATTGATACATTTTTGCAAAAATAAATAAAATAAGATTATAGGTTTAAGTTTTTAAATTTGATGCTTGAAAAAACTATGCAGATTCAATTTACAACTTTTACACTTTATTACAACAGAACTTGTCCCGATTTATCGGGAACATCTTTAACCCTTCCACTTTTGTGGAAGGGATTCCCTTACAAGTTGCCTGAAAATTTTTCCTTATGATAAATTTCTGTAATCACAATTTATCGGGATATTTTTCA